>PKQU01000013.1 GCA_017577925.1 Bacillota bacterium | reverse complement strand
GCCGGCCTCTTGACAACAGACGGAAGATGTGAATATAATCAATACTGTCTTCGGATGAAGAGGATGTGCGGTCGTGGTGGAATTGGCAGACACGCTGTCTTGAGGGGGCAGTGGCCGAAAGGCCGTGCGAGTTCGAGTCTCGCCGACCGCACCATTCCTTCTCTGTCCCATTGAAATCAACGCGGTACCGCGGGGTATAGCTCAGCTTGGTAGAGCACCTGGTTTGGGACCAGGGGGCCGGGGGTTCAAATCCCTCTACCCCGACCAGTTGGCTTTATGCGGGTGTAGTTCAGTGGTAGAACACCGGCCTTCCAAGCCGGATGCGAGGGTTCGATTCCCTTCACCCGCTCCATATCGCCTATCCGCGTGGGCCTATAGCTCAGCTGGTTAGAGCGCACGCCTGATAAGCGTGAGGTCAGTGGTTCAAGTCCACTTAGGCCCACCATCGCCAAAAACCGCAGCGCGGGAGCTGCGGTTTTTGTTTTTGTTTGCGATTGTCCCGTTCGCTTTTTATAATGAGTGGGAAAGCTGGAGACGCTGCGGCGCGGGAGCGGGCGGGCATGCCCGCGCCGACAAGGACGGACACGCGATGGACGAGTTCGCGCTGATTCGCATGCTGACAACCGGACGGAGAGCCGATCCGCGGGTGGTCGTGGACATCGGCGACGACGCGGCGGTAACGATGGTTGCGCCCGGCAGGCAGCTGGTTCTCACGTGCGATGCCATGGTCGAGGGGATCCACTTTCGCCGTGATACCCTTGCGCCGGAGGACGTGGGGTTCAAGAGCCTCGCCGTCAACGTCAGTGACGTGGCGGCGATGGGTGGTGAACCGCGCTATGCCCTCGTCACCCTCGCGCCCGATCGCGCGTGGACGCCGGACGAGCTGCGCCGACTGTACGACGGGTTGTATGAAGGCGCCGCGATGTGGGGTGTCACCCTGGTGGGCGGCGACACGGTGCGCTCGACGGGCGGGCTGTGGCTGTCTGTCACCGTGGTGGGCGAGGTGACGGCCGGCCGGGCTCTTACGCGCGGCGCGGCGCGCCCGGGGGATGTGGTGTTCGTAAGCGGCCCCCTTGGCCTGTCGGCAGCGGGGCTGGACCTCCTGCTGCACCGCCCGGATTGGGCCGACCGCTACCCACGCCTCGTTGCCGCCCATCGCCGTCCCCGGCCGCGTCTGGATGTGGGTCGGCTGTGTGCGACGCAGGGGGTGCGCTGTGCGCTGAATGACGTGAGCGACGGGCTGGTCAGCGAGGCGTGGGAGATCGCAGAGGCCAGCGGCGCGACCGTGCGTCTGTACGCCGATCGCCTGCCGGTGCACCCGGAGCTGGCCGCGTATTGCCGGGAGGTTGGTGCCTCGCCGCGGGATTGGATGTTCTTTGGTGGGGAGGATTACGAGTTGGTCGGCGCCGTATCCGCCGGTGCGTGGCCGGAATTGGTGCGCGCGGCGCAAGCGGAAGGCGTGGCGCTGATTGCCGTGGGCGAGGTTGTCGCGGGCGCTCCCGGCGTCCTTCTGGTGGAGGACGGGCGGGAGCGACCGCTGCCGAAAGGGGGGTACAACCACTTTGCCGATGAGGGAATCGAACGTGCGCGATGAGGCGGCGTGGGTGGTGGAGACGAGCGGTCCCGAGGAGACGCGCCGTCTCGCCGCCGCCCTCGGACGGGTCGCCGCGCCGGGGGATGTTCTTGTGCTCGAAGGGGACCTGGGCGCGGGCAAGACGACCTTTGTGCAGGGGCTGGCCGCGGGACTGGGGATCACCGGGACGGTGAACAGCCCGACGTTTACGTTGATCAAGGCGTACCGCGGGCGCCTTCCGCTGTTTCACATCGACGTCTACCGCCTGGGGGAAGGGGCGGAGGATCTCGGCTTTGACGAGGTTTTCGACGCGGGTGGTGTGACGGCGATCGAATGGGGCCATTATGCGGCGGAGTACCTGCCGGACGAATACCTGGAAATTCGTTTCGCCAAAGGGGAAGGGAACCGGCGCGTAGTGTGCTGCTTCCCCCGCGGCGGGGCGATGCGCCGGCGCGTGGAGGAGTGGCGGGCGGCATGGTCATCCTGAGCCTCGACACGAGCAGCCGGGCGATGAGCGTGGCCCTGCTGCAAGACGACCGCGTCCTGGGCGAATGGTGCACCAACACCCAGCATCACCATTCTGTGCGCCTCATGCCGGCGGTTCGCCAGCTGATGGCAGAAGTGGGCGTGACGCCGCGTGCGTTGTCGGCCGTCGCCGTGGCCAAGGGCCCGGGCTCCTACACCGGCGTGCGCATCGGCGTCACAACGGCGAAGACGATGGCCTGGGCGCTCGACATTCCCCTTGTCGGCGTCTCCACCCTGCAGGTGCTGGCGGCCAATGTGCCCGATTTTCCCGGCCTTGTCGTCCCCCTTTTTGACGCGCGGCGCCAGCGCGTCTACGCCGGCGTGTACCGCTGCACGCGGGGGGAGGTGACCGCAGTCCGGCCGGACCGGGTGCTGCCCGTGGCCGATCTGGTGGCCGAACTCGCTGCCACCGGTGAGGCGGTGGCCGTGGTCGGTGACGACGCGGCGCGTTTTTACGATGCCTTTGCGGTGGGCCTGGGCGAGCGCCTCTGGCTCGCACCGCCCGAGCTCGGCATTCCCCGAGCCGCATGCCTGGCCCGCCTGGCGCGCCAGCGGCTCTTGGCCGGCGCCGTCGATGCGGTGCACGAGTTCGCACCGGCGTATTTGCAAGCCAGCGAGGCGGAGCGCAAGGCAGCGGCGGGCGAGCTGCGCGTTGCCGGCAGTGGACGGGAACGGGGAACCGGTGCCGCCGCAGGGGGCGACGGCGATGGATAATCCGGTTACGTACCGCATGTTGCAACTGGCGGATCTCGATGCCGTGTGTGCCATCGAGCGAGCCTCCTTCTCCCTTCCCTGGTCGCGCGAAGCCTTTGCCAATGAGCTGACCCACAACCGCTATGCCCACTACCTGGTGGCCGAGGTGGACGGGCGCGTCGTGGCGTACGGGGGGATGTGGGTGATCGGCGACGAGGCCCATGTGACGAACATCGCCGTCCATCCCGACTATCGGCGCCGGTCGATCGGGGAGGGCCTGCTCCGCCGCATGATGGACCTAGCCCGGCGGATTGGCGCGAAGGCGATGACGCTGGAGGTGCGCGTGTCCAATGAGCCGGCCCAGCGGCTGTACCGGAAGCTGGGTTTTGTGGGCTGCGGCGTGCGGCCGCGGTATTACCAGGACAACCAGGAAGATGCGTTGATCATGTGGGTGAAGCTGCGTGACGACGACCAAACCGATCCGCGTGTTGGGCATTGAAACGAGCTGCGATGAGACGGCGGCGGCGGTGGTGGAAAACGGGCGTACCGTCCTGTCCAGCGTGGTGGCCAGCCAGGCAGAGGTGCACCGCCGGTTCGGCGGCGTCGTGCCGGAGGTGGCGTCGCGCCGCCATGTGGAACACATCACGCGCGTGTTAGAGGCGGCCCTCGAGGACGCCGGCGTACGGCCGAACGACCTCACCGCCATTGCCGTGACCCATGGACCGGGACTAGTGGGGGCGCTCTTGGTGGGCGTGGCGGCGGCCAAGGCCCTGGCCTTTTCCTGGGGGCTTCCGCTCGTGCCGGTCCACCACATTGCCGGTCACATCTACGCCTGCCGGCTGGTCGGGGAAATGCACTTTCCCCTTGTCGCCCTCGTTGTCTCCGGCGGTCATACCGAGCTGCTCTATCTGCGGGACGAGGGACACGTTGTCGTTGTCGGCCAGACGCGCGACGACGCCGCAGGTGAGGCGTACGACAAGGTGGCCCGCGTCCTGGGCCTGCCTTACCCCGGGGGACCGGAGCTCGATCGATTGGCGGCCGAGGGCCGCGATGTGTATGCCTTTCCCCGCGCGTTTCTGGAACCCGACTCCCTCGATTTCAGTTTCAGCGGGCTGAAGACGGCCGTCCTCAACGCGGTCCACGGCGCTCGGCAGCGCGGCGAGCCGATCAACCTGGCCGATGTAGCGGCCAGCTTCCAGGCGGCCGTGGTCGATGTGCTGGTGGAAAAAGCGTTTCGCGCCGTCAAACGCTACGATGCGCGGCAGCTCGTGGTCGCCGGCGGCGTGGCGGCCAACCGGGGTCTGCGCGCCGCGCTTGCCGAGCGTGCCGCCCGAGAAGGGGTGGAGGTGCTCATCCCGCCCCTTTCCCTGTGCACCGACAACGCGGCGATGATTGCCGCGGCGGGCACCGTGTTGTATCGGCTCGGCCGTGTGGCCGACCTCGACCTCAACGCCGTGCCGGATCTTGACCTGACGGCCGAGTGATGCCCCGTACCGGCGCGTGACGGGCGCCGGACGGGGCTTTTTTGTTCACAAGGGGTTGTGAACAACGCTGTGAATAATGGGGATAAATCGGCCCGTTTTGGGGATAAGCTGACGGTAGGTTGTGGATTTGTTGTGGAGACGGGGGTGGACTGTGGACGGACGAGGGATGTGGGGAAAGGTGGGGCGCAGGGCTGCCGGAATGCTGCTCGCCCTTGCCATCCTCTTGCTCGGTGAGGCGTCGTTTGTGTTCAGCCGGAGCGCGGGGGCCGCGCCAACCCCGGCGCGCCACGTGATCGTCCTGCTGGTCACCGACTGGACGTTCGCGGACCTTGCCGCCATGCGTGACCGTCCCGGAATGGGCCGCCTGCTGCGCGGCGGCGCCGTTGCGGCAACCAGCCTGCGCACGGCGGGCGGTTACGGGGATGTGGCGGTTGCCGTTACCTTCGGCGCGGGGGCGCCGGCCGTCGCCGTGTCGCGTGCGGCCACGGGCGGCGACGTGGGCGAATGGCGCGGCGCGCGCACCGTCGGCCAGCACTACGCCCGTGCTGCCGGCAGCGCCCCGCCCTCCGGAGTGGCGGTACCCGCCGTATACCAACTGGCTGCAGCCAATGCCGCCGAGGCGTTCGGTGCGGTGCCGGGCCTGCTCGGGGAGACGCTCAAAACGGCCGGGCTGCGGCGGATGGTGGTGGGGCACGCCGATATGGACGAAGCCCCCCGCCGCCTGGCTCCGCTTTTCTTGATGGATCGGGACGGCCGCGTGCCGGAAGGGGTGTTCGGCCCGCCGGTGATGCGCCCGGACCCGATGGCCCCTGGCGGGTGGCGCACCGATGTGGCTGCCATGCAGGAGGCGGTGGCGGGCTTTTTGCGCGGACCGTCCGGGGTCATGGCTGTGGAATTCGGTGACTGGGCCCGCCTCGCCGCGGAGAAGCCGCAGATGGCTCCGGCGCGGTGGGCGGCGGAACGCGCCGCCACACTGGATGCGCTGGACCGCCTGGTGCAGGGGATTGCCATGCGTTTGGGGCCGCACGATCTCCTGCTGGTTCTCTCTCCCTCCGTCCACCGTGAGGCCTGGGAGCAAGCGGCACGGGTGACGCCGCTGCTCGTGTACGGGCCCGGGTATGCCACCGGTGTGGCCATCAGCGCCTCCACCCGCCAGGGAGGGTGGGTGACGGGGACCGACGTGGCCCCAACCGTCCTTGCCCATTTTGGCCTTTCCGTTCCGGCGGCGATGAGCGGAGCGCCGATTGCGGTGCGCCCAGGGCAGGCCGATGCGGTGTTCGATGACGTGGACAAGCGGGTGGCTGTCTACCGGTTGCGCCAAAACGTGGTGCCGCCGCTCGGTGTGGCGATGATCGTCGTGCTCCTTGTTGCCTTTTGGTTCACGTGGCGCGTGCGGAGGGTCGTTTCCGCGCCGTCCCTCCCGCGGTGGACGGCCGTGCTGCAGGGGGCCCTGCTCGCCGTGCTCGCCCTGCCCGGCGTGCTGCTCCTGCTGGCGCCGTGGGCAGTGGCTTGGCCCTGGGCGGCATACGCCCTGTCCGCTATCGCCGTGGCCGCGGGGGTAGGGGTGCTGCTGCGCCGCTTGTCTCCCTTTCACGCGTTGGGGTGGGTGGCGGCGGGCAACGCCCTCTTGCTTCTGGCCGATGGCCTGGCCGGCGGGCCGCTGTCCCGCTATGCCCTGTTGAGCCATGATCCCATCATCGGAGCGCGGTTTTACGGCCTCGGCAACGAATATTCCGGCGTCCTGATGGGCGCCGGCGTCCTCGCGGTATCGGCGTTGTGGGGGACAGGAAGGGGCGGGGGAAGGTGGGTGCGCGGGCTTTTGCTCCTCGGTGCGGTGGCGGCGTTTCTCTACACGGCGGCCCCCGGCGGCGGGACCAATTTCGATGCTGTGACGGCCATGCTGCCCGCCTTTGTCCTGATGTTCTGGCGGCTTTCGGGGAAGGCCGTCACGCCGCGCACGCTGGCCGGGGTCGCATTGCTGCTGGCCGGTGTGGTGGCGGGTTTCCTCTATGTCCACGCGGCGGCTCCCGAGGAGCAACTGTCGCACATTGGCCGGGCCGTGCGCCATGTGCTCGCGGGGGAGTGGGATCCGCTTGTGGATATCGCCCGGCGCAAATGGGAGATGAACATGCGTCTGCTGCGCGTTTCGATCTGGAGCAAGGTGTTCGCCGCCTCCCTGATCGTGTTCATCGGTTACCTGTTGCATTCCGGAGGGCACCAGTCCGCTCCCGCCGACCGGAAGTTTTTGCACGGTCTGAGCGGTGGCGCGCTGGGCACGATGCTTGCTCTCCTCCTCAACGATAGCGGGATCGTGGCCGCGGCGACCAGCAGCCTGTATCTCGTCGTTCCCCTCTTGTATCTCAACCTGGCTGCGGTCCAGAAAATGGACGCCCCCCGCCATCTTCACACTCCCTTTACTCCGCTGTGATACAATGAACCGTGGAAGCCGACCTGTGGACACGGTTTTGCGAGGGGGGAAGCCGATGGACAAGGCCCGTCCGCCCATGCGCCAGGCCAAGGGCCGGCTCCGCGCGCGAATCCTGGCGGCGCGCGACGCGTTCCCCGCGGCGGGGCGTGCGGCGGCGTCGCGGCGGATTTGTGCGGCCGTTGCCGCCCTCGACGTGTGGCGCAAGGCGGAGACGGTGATGCTGTATGCCGCCTTTGGTAGCGAGGTGAACGTCGACGCGCTCATCGCGTTGGCCTGGCGCGAACACAAGACCGTGCTCCTGCCGCGCGTGGAGAAGGGGGAACGACGCATTCGGCCCTATCGGGTAGACGGCTGGGATGTTCTCATCCCGGGCACCTACGGCATTCGCGAGCCTAACCCTGCGCGCTGTACGCCGTGGACGGGCCCGATTGACGCCGTCATCGTCCCGGGCGTGGCCGTTGACGGTCGCGGCGGGCGAATGGGGTACGGCGCGGGATATTACGACCGTTTTCTTGCCGGACCGGCCCGTGGGGCGGTGCGCCTGGCTGTGGCCTTTTCCTGTCAGGTGGTCGATGCGTTGCCCCTGGAGCCCCACGATGCCCTGATGCACTGGCTGATCACCGAAGACGGCGCCTTTCGCCTACCGGTCGTCGCCCGAATGTAGGGTGCCGACCAGTTGTCAAAAAATTGCTATCAAACGGGGAAAATTCTTCTCGGCTACGGGTGCCGCTGTTGGTGTACAATGGGGGTGTAGAATGGGGAGTTTACGGTCGCCGAAGGAGGGGACCTGTGATGTGGAAGGTCGGCATCATCACGGCCAGCGACACCGCCGCCAGCGGCAAAGGGGAAGACGAAAGCGCTCGGGTGTTGCATGAGCTGGTGCGCGAGCATCTGAAGTGTGACGTGATGTATTATCGCATCCTGCCCGACGACATCGAGACGCTCAAGGAGCACATGATCGAGCTGATTGACCGGGAGCATGTCGACCTGCTTCTCACCACCGGCGGAACCGGCCTATCGCCTCGCGACGTGACGCCCGAGGCGACGCTGGAGGTGATTGACCGGCAGATCCCGGGCTTTGCCGAGGAGATGCGCCGGGCCTGCATGGCAGATTCGCGTCGGGCCATGCTGACGCGTGTTGTAGCCGGTACGCGAGGCAACGCCCTGGTTATCAACTTCCCCGGTAGCCCCAGCGGCGTGCGGAGGTGCTTTGCGGCCATTGTCGACCAAATCCCGCATGCGCTGGCCATCTTGCAGAACAAAGAGGCCGAATATGCGGGCCAACTTGTGGAATAGCCAAGGGCCTTGCCCATGTGGAGGAGGTGACGGGCCGTGTTTTCCAACATCGGCTTTGGCGAAATTCTTCTGGTCCTGCTCATCGCCCTGCTTCTGTTTGGGCCCAGCAAGTTGCCGGAATTGGGCCGGGCCTTTGGACGCACGCTGCGCGAGTTTAAGAATGCCACCAAAGGCCTCGTGGATGACGACGACGGTGGCCCATCCAGCGAAGCGTCCAAGGCGTCCAAATAACGCGGTGCGTGCAACCGTCAGACGCAGGATTCAGCGACGGAACCGTCTAGGGGGCGAAGACCGCCGTGCGGGACCGGGAAATGAGTTACCTCGACCATCTCATGGAGCTTCGTCGACGCGTCATGCGCGTCCTCCTTTTTTTTCTGGCCGCCCTGGTACTGGGCTTTTTTGTCGCCCAGCCGGTTGTCGAGATGCTGAAAACCCACGACGTGGCCAAGGAGATCCCGTGGTTTGTCTTTAACCTGACCGACGCGTTGCGCGTGTACATGCAGTTCGCCTTTCTCATCGCCGTGCTTCTCACCCTCCCGGTGGCACTGTACCAGCTGTGGCGGTTCGTGGCGCCCGGCCTGTATCCCGAAGAGCGGCGCGCAGCTCTGCTGTACATCCCCCTGGCGGTTGGACTGTTTGTCCTGGGGGCTGCGTTTGCCTATTTCGCCCTCTTTCCGCTCATTGTGCGCTTTTTGAAATCGGTGGCGGAAAACATGGGCGCCACGCCCGCTTACGGGATGGCACAGTATTTTGGTTTTTTGTTTAATGTGGTCATCCCGGTAGCCGTCCTGTTCGAATTGCCCGTGCTGTCTATGTTTCTCACCCGCCTTCGCATCCTCAACCCGCTTGTGCTGCGCAAGTTTCGCCGCCTGGCCTACCTGGTCCTCGTCGTGGTGGCTGTGGTGATCACCCCGCCGGACATTGTGAGTGCGGTGCTCGTGTATGCGCCCCTTGTGCTCCTGTATGAGATCGCGGTGTGGTCGTCCACGGTCGTGTGGCACAAGCAGCAGCGGGAAGACGCCGAGCGGGAAGCCCGGTGGCAGGAGGAGGAGCGCGCTGCGGAGGAGGCGCGTCGGGACGGGGCACCGCCCGGTCAGGACGGGGCGCCTGTCTACCAATCGGAGGAGTCCCTTCCACCAGAGGGTTGAAAATTCCATCCGAAGCGGTATCATAAAAAGTGGGTGCGTTAGCACTCGTCTCATCGGAGTGCTAACAAGATTCGACGCCTTTCGAGGAGGAGGGGGTTGCCGTGATCAAGCCGCTTGCCGATCGGGTTGTGGTGGAGCCGATCGAACGGGAGGAGAAGACGGCCACGGGCATCGTTCTGCCGGACACGGCGAAGGAGAAGCCGCAGGAAGGGAAAGTGATCGCTGTGGGTCCGGGCCGGTGGGAGGAGGGCAAGCGCATCCCCCTGGAAGTGAAGGAAGGGGACCGCGTGCTCTTCGCCAAGTATGCCGGTACGGAAGTGAAGTATGGCGACAAGGAACTCCTGATCCTGCGGGAAAGCGACATTCTGGCCGTGATTGAGTGACGGCCGGCCGTAGGCAACGACCTTGAGGCTAAGGAGGGGACGGACGGTGGCGAAGGATATTAAGTTTAACGAAGAGGCGCGTCGGGCGATGCTCCGCGGGGTCGACATTCTGGCCAACGCGGTGAAGGTGACCCTCGGGCCAAAAGGCCGCAACGTGGTGCTGGAGAAGAAGTTCGGCTCGCCGCTGATCACCAACGACGGGGTGACCATCGCCAAGGAAATCGAGCTGGAAGATCCCTTTGAAAACATGGGCGCCCAGCTGGTGAAGGAAGTGGCCACGAAGACCAACGACGTGGCCGGCGACGGGACGACCACGGCGACGGTGCTGGCCCAGGCGATGATCCGCGAGGGGCTGAAGAACGTCGCCTCGGGCGCCAACCCGATGGCCATCCGCCGGGGCATCGAGAAAGCGGTCAAGGCGGCTGTCGATGCGATTCGCAATCAGGCCAAGCCGGTGGAGAGCAAGGCGGCCATTGCCCAGGTGGCGGCCATCTCCTCGGGCGACGACGAGATCGGCCAGCTCATTGCCGAGGCGATGGAAAAGGTGGGCCGCGACGGCGTCATCACCGTGGAGGAATCGAAGGGCTTTGCCACCGAGCTCGAGACGGTGGAAGGCCTGCAGTTTGACCGCGGGTACATCTCCCCGTACATGATCACCGATCCCGACAAGATGGAGGCCGTTCTCGAAGAGCCGTACATCCTGATCACCGACAAGAAGATCTCCGCCGTCCACGACCTCCTGCCGGTGTTGGAGAAGGTGGTGCAGACGGGGCGGCCGCTGCTCATCATCGCCGAAGACGTGGAAGGCGAAGCGTTGGCCACCCTCGTCGTCAACAAGCTGCGCGGCACGTTCACGGCTGTTGCCGTGAAAGCGCCGGGCTTCGGCGACCGCCGCAAGGCCATGCTGCAGGACATCGCTATCCTGACGGGCGGACAGGTGATCTCCGAGGAGCTTGGCTTTGATCTCAAGAACACGCGCCTCGACCAACTCGGCCGTGCCGGGAAGGTGGTCGTGAAGAAGGACGACACGACCATCGTGGACGGCAAGGGCGACAAGGCGCAAATCGAGGCGCGCATCAAGCAGATTCGCCAGGAGCTGGAGAACACCACGTCCGAGTTCGACAAGGAGAAGCTGCAGGAACGCCTGGCCAAGCTTGCCGGCGGCGTGGCCGTGATCAAGGTGGGCGCGTACACGGAAACGGAAATGAAGGAGAAAAAGCTGCGCATCGAGGACGCCCTCAACGCCACGCGCGCGGCGGTGGAAGAGGGGATTGTCGCCGGCGGCGGCACGGCCCTGGTCAATTGTATCCCGGCTGTGGAGAAGATCGAGGTCAGCGACCCCGACGAGGCCACCGGCGTGGCCATCGTCAAGCGGGCCTTGGAGGAACCGCTGCGCCAGATTGCGACCAACGCCGGTTTCGAAGGCTCGGTTGTCGTCGAGCGCGTGAAGAAGGAAACGCCGGGTGTCGGCCTCAATGCCGCGACGGGCGAATATGTCAACCTGATCGAGGCGGGGATCATCGATCCGGCCAAGGTGACCCGTTCCGCGCTGCAAAACGCGGCGTCGGTGGCGGCAATGTTCCTCACCACGGAAGCGGTGGTGGCCGACCTGCCTGAAGAGGAGAAGAACAACCCGACCCCGCCGAGCGGCATGGATTTCTGATCCCGGGCAATTTCCGCTCGATACCGCAGCGAAAGCCCCTGCGCGTTTGCGCAGGGGCTTTTTGCATCGTCTTTCTTCCCATCTTTATCCGGGCTTCACGATCGCTTTACGCCGGCTTTACGTTCCTGCGGTATAACCAAACACGTGGAAGACGTGGGGAACCGAGGCGGCGGATGGCCCTCTCCCCGCGCCGGGGACGGCGAAAGACCGTGTGGCCGAGCCGTGCGATCGGGCCGTCGCCCTTGGCGCTGTTATCGTTTGCTGTCGAGGTGGATGCGCTGGTTGCGCAGGGCGGATCTGCCGGGAAGAGGCGTTGCGCCGGGGACGATCCCTTCCGCCGGGGTGCAAGCTCTTTCTCCATGTCACCCCGAGGTCTTTCGCGGATCCTGCCTTTGTCAAGGGGGATCCAGCCGAATGGCTGCGCCAGTGGGGGCTTGCGCCGCATGACGTGGTGTCGGAGATTACCGGCCACGTCGACTGGCAAGCGGTGCGAGAAGTGGCCCCGGATTTTCTCAAGGTGGATCGTTCCCTCGTTTCCCGCGTGGACGGAAACCGGCGAAACAGGCCGCCTTGGCCGCCATTGTCGCGTTCGCCCGAAAGACGAACTGCCAGGTGATCGCCGAAGGAATCGAGCGGAAAGCGGAACTGGAGACGGTGATGCGCCTGGGGGTTGACTGCGGGCAAGGCTTTTTCCTGGGCCGGCCCGACAAAGGGCTCCATGGCGGTTTTGCCAAGGCGCGGGAGATGATCCGCCGGTTCTCGGGGAATCCTGTCTTCACATGGCGTTGATCGTGGAGTTACGGCGAAGGGGGACGAAAGCGATGACGCGCAACGTGTACGACGAATCCCTGCGGCGGTTGAAGCAGCAGCTGCTGGACATGGGCCAGCGCGTGGAGGTGGCCATCGACCAGTCCATCCGCGCCTTGGCCAACAGGGACAAGGATTTGGCCGAGCGCGTGATCACGCGCGATCCGGAGATCGACCGGCTGCAATGGGAGGTGGAGCAGACGGTCGGCACGCTGATCGCCACCCAGCAGCCAGTCGCCCGCGATCTGCGACGCATTTTGTCCACCCTGCTCATCGCCTCCGATCTGGAGCGCATGGGCGACCTGGCGGTGAACATCGCCCTGGTGGCCAAGGAATTCGTTGAGGAAAACCTGGTGAACTTCAACCTCCTCGAAGACCTGTCCCGTCTCGCGCAACAGGTGCAGGAGATGGTCCATCTGTGCATCAACAGCTACATCGACGAAAACCCGGCCTTCGCGTATCGGGTGGGGGAGATGGATGACGCGGTGGACGTGGCCTACCGCCGACTCGTCGAAGAACAGATCGGTTTTCTGGCCGGTGAGGGCCGATACATCAAGGAGCGCACGCGCCTGGCCTTTGTGGGCCGCTACCTCGAGCGCATCGCCGACCACGCCACTAACATCGCCGAGCGCGTGGTGTACATCGTCGAGGGGAAGGTACCCGATTTAAACTGAGGCAGTGCGTCCTTCGCGGAACGCCCCGGGTAAAGCCTACCCCCAAGGGATGGGCGCATCATCCCGTTGCATGCCGCTCCAAAAAACGGAGAAGATACGCGTGGAAAACATCCGGCTGTTCCAACAGCGGGAGGTGCCCCGTCCCGGTGAGGGTGACGAGCTCGGCCCGCGGGATGGATGCGGCGACGAATTGGGCAAGCGCTTGGATCTCCTCCCAGTCCTGGTCGCCGCGGATCACCAGCGTGGGAGCCGAGATGTCGGACAAACGGTCGATCGCGGACAGGAATTGCGGTGTGTGCGTTCTCGCGCGTTCCCAGTTGTCGGCGACCAGTTGCCGGACGCGCCGGCGAACCGACGGATGGACTTCGCCGTTTCGGCGAAACGGCCCGTCCACCCAGGTCTGCAAAAACCGCTCCAGGGCCTGATCGCGCAACCCCTGTTCCCATAGGCGATGGAGATCGGCCTCCAACGCGAGAAATTCATCCGACCAGCGGTACCCGCTGACACCCGGGTTGACCAGTACCAGGCTCTGGACCGTATCCGGATAACGCAGGGCATAATCGATCGCGATTTTGCCGCCGACGGAGATGCCGACGAGGGATGCGCGATCCAACCCCAATGCCTCGAGGAGCGCGCGCAGATCCTCGTGATGCGCAAACGGGCCGAGGCCCGACCCGGAGCGCCCCATGCCGCGCAAGTCGTAGCGAAGGGTGCGATACCGGCGTTTCAGCACCGCAAACGTCTCGTCCCACATGCGGTGATCCAGCGGCATGCCGTGCAGCAGGACGACGGCCGGGCCTTCGCCTTCCGATTCGACGTACAGGGAAACGCCGGGCAATTCGACGGATTCGGAAATTCGGTGTCGGCCCATTTTCGTTGTCCTCCCGCAAGGATTTTACCAGATACGCCCGGATGGTGTTAACGCAAACTTAACATTGTACTTAAACGCGATTAATATGCCTCCGATAGAATCGGCCATGGATGGACGGATGAATCCTTCAGGATTTAGGAGGGACTCTTGTGAAACGTGTCAAGCGGCTCTTCCATCTCGTCGCGGTGCTGACGCTGGTGATGGCCACGATGATCGGCTGCGGACAGGCCCAGGGGACGAATGAACAAGCAGGCAATCAAGGCCAGCAGGCCGGGGAGCAGCCGAAGGATCAGCTGTCCGGCGCCATCGCCGTGGATGGTTCCAGCACCGTCTACCCGCTCACCGAGGCGATCGCCGAAGCGTTTATGGGTGAACACCCCGGTGTGCAGGTAACGGTGGGCGAGTCGGGGACCGGTGGCGGCTTCAAGAAGTTCACCGCCGGGGAAACGCAAGTGTCGAACGCGTCCCGGCCGATCAAGGACGAGGAAAAGCAAGCGGCCCAGCAGAACAACGTCAAGTATGTCGATTTCACCGTCGCCATCGACGGCATCACCGTCGTGGTGAACCCGCAGAACACCTGGGTTGACCATCTGACGGTCGAGGAGCTGAAGAAGATCTGGGAACCGAACAGCAAGGTGAAGAAGTGGAGCGACATCCGTCCGAACTGGCCGAATGAGGAGATTAAGCTGTACGGCCCGGGCACGGCCTCCGGCACCTTCGACTACTTCACCGAGGAGATCGTGGGCGAAGCGAAGAAGAGCCGCGCCGACTACACGCAGAGCGAGGACGACAACGTGCTCGTGCAGGGCGTGGCGGGCGACAAGTACGCCCTCGGGTATTTTGGGTATGCCTACTATGTGGAAAACAAGGACAAGCTGAAGGCGGTGCCGATCGACGCCGGCAGCGGCCCGGTGGCGCCGACCGATGAAACGATCAACAACGGCACGTACAAGCCGCTGTCCCGCCCGCTGTTCATCTACGTCAACGCGGACATGCTGAAGCAGCGCAAGGAGCTGCAGGCTTTTGTCAAGTTCTACTTGGAGCGCGCTGCCGAGTATGCCAAGCAGGTCGGATACCTGCCGGTTCCGGACAACGTGAAGGCGGAAAACCTGAAGAAGTTCGAGGACGCGCTGAAGTGAGGACGGACGTGGCGGCGTAGCCGGTCGCGCGGCGTGCGGTCGGTTGCTCGCCGCCGCTGGCCGCCTCGAGCTCCCTCCCTTCGCGGAATGGGCGTGGCGATCCACAGCGCGCATGTGCGTGGCGCTGTGGATCGCCACCTTTTCCCGTGTTTTCGGCAAGTTGAAGCGCACTGGAAAGGAGCGTAGGCCATGCCGAGCGTCATGCTTCATCCCGACGTCCAGGAGAAGACGGAGACGAGGGAGGTGGCCACCGCAGGCCATGCGGTTGAAGGGGCGGCGGGGACATCCGGCTCGTCGTTTGTGCGGCGGAAAAAGCGGCGGCCCCTCGGCGAACGCATCATCCCGAAGGCCTTGCTGGCGTGTGCCCTCGTTTCCATTCTCACCACGATCGGCATTGTGCTCGTGCTGCTGGCGGAAACGGTGGCCTTTTTCCAGCGTGTACCGCTCGGCGCCTTTTTGTTGGACACGAAGTGGACCCCGCTGTTCCAGCCGCAGCATTTTGGCATTTGGCCGCTGCTTGCCGGCACGTTGATGGTGACGCTCATCGCCGGTATAGTGGCGTTGCCCATCGGTCTCGCCACGGCCATCTTTTTGAGCGAATACGCGTCGGACCGCGTGCGGCGCGTGATCAAGCCGATCCTCGAGGTGCTCGCGGGGATTCCCACCGTGGTGTACGGGTACTTTGCCCTCACCTTTGTCACCCCGCTCATCCGGTCCGTCCTTCCTGAGACGGGCATCTTTAACGCGCTGAGCGCCAGCATCGTCGTCGGCATCATGATCCTCCCGATGGTGGCGTCGCTGAGCGAAGACGCGATGGTTTCCGTGCCTCGGGCCATGCGCGACGGGGCCTACGCGCTCGGTGCCACGCGTCTTGAAGTGGCGCTGAAGGTGGTCGTGCCCGCGGCGCTGTCCGGGATCATGGCCTCCTTTGTGCTTGCCCTGTCGCGGGCCATCGGCGAGACGATGATCGTCACCATCGCCGCCGGGGCGACGCCCAAACTGACGCTCAATCCGCTGGAAAGCATCCAGACGATGACGGCCTATATCGTGCAGGTCAGCTTGGGGGACACGCCGCACGGCACGATCGAGTACTACACGATCTACGTCGTGGGGATGACGCTGTTCGTTGTGACCCTGCTGATGAACCTCCTGGCGCGCTGGATCACGCGCCGATACCGGGAGGCGTATTGAGATGGAGCGCAGGCGCGCAGAAAAGCATCTGGCGGTACGGAAATGGAAAAACCGCGTGGCGGCCGGTGCGTTCTTCCTGGCCACGTCGGTGGGCATCGCCGCGCTGGCTGTGCTGATCGGCGCCATCCTGCGCGACGGGCTCCCGTACCTCACGTGGGACTTTCTGACCAACGTCCCGTCGCGCATTCCGGAGAAGGCCGGCATCCGGTCGGCCCTGTTCGGTTCGCTGTGGCTGATGGTGTTGACGGCGCCCGTCGCCTTTGTGCTCGGGGTGGCCACGGCCATTTACCTGGAGGAATACGCCAAGCCGGGGCGCCTGACGCGGCTCATCCAGACCAACATCCACAACCTGGCCGGCGTGCCGTCAATTGTGTTCGGCATTCTCGGCCTGACCCTGTTCGTGCGCGGCATCGGCCTCGGCCGATCGGTGCTGGCCGGGGCGCTGACGATGGCGCTGTTGGTGCTGCCGATCATCGTGGTTGCGGCCCAGGAGGCCCTGCGTGCCGTACCGAGTTCCCTGCGCCACGCCTCGTACGCCCTCGGCGCGACGCGCTGGCAGACGATTCGCCGCGTCGTGTTGCCGGCGGCGCTGCCCAGCATCCTGACGGGAACGATTCTCGCGATGTCCCGCGCCATCGGGGAAACGGCGCCGCTGATCATGATCGGGGCCCTCACGTTCGTCGCCTTTGTGCCCACGTCGCCGTTGGACGCCTTTACGGTGCTCCCGATCCAGATCTTCAACTGGGTCTCCCGCCCCCAGGAAGCGTTCCATCACCTGGCCGCGGCGGGCATCATCGTGCTGCTCGTCGTGCTCTTGTCGATGAACCTGACGGCGGTTCTGCTCCGCAACAAGTTCCAGAAACGGTACTGAGGAGGTGGCGGTCGTGGCCATCATTGAGGTGCGGGACTTGAACTTGTATTACGGCGAGCACCACGCGTTGAAAGGGATCTCCATGGACATCGAAGCCCGGAGCATCACCGCGCTGATCGGTCCGTCGGGGTGCGGCAAATCGACGTTTTTGCGCACGCTGAACCGGATGAACGACATGATCAAGGGCGTGCGCATCGAGGGGACGGTGCGCATCGGCGGCGACGACATCTACGCCGACGACGTCGACGTGGAGCTGTTGCGCAAGCGGGTGGGGATGGTGTTCCAGCAGCCCAACCCCTTCCCCAAGAGCATCTACGACAACGTCGCCTTCGGCCCGCGCATCCACGGCGTCAACGACAAGCGGGAACTGGACGAGATTGTCGAGCGCAGCCTGCGCCAGGCGGCCCTGTGGGACGAGGTGAAGGACGTCCTGAAGAAGCCGGCCCTCAGCCTGTCCGGCGGGCAGCAGCAGCGCCTGTGCATTGCCCGGGCCCTGGCGGTGGAGCCGGACATCCTGCTCATGGACGAGCCCACGTCGGCCCTCGACCCCATTTCGACGGCGAAGATCGAGGAGCTCATCCAGGAGTTGAAGAAAGACTACACCATTGTCATCGTCACCCACAACATGCAGCAGGCGGCCCGTGTGTCCGACCGGACGGCCTTTTTCCTGCAGGGCGAACTGGTGGAGTACGGGGACACCGTCGAGCTGTTCCACAACCCCCGCGATAAGCGGACGGAGGATTACATCACCGGACGGTTTGGTTGAACCAACGCCTCGGCTGTTGACGAACGTCGGCAGCCTTTTTTGTTGTGGCGGTTCGGACGGGAGCGGTAAAATGACGGGGAAAGACGACGCAACAACAAAGGTGGGCAGGCCATGGAGACGGTTGACATTCTCGTGCTGTCGACGCTTATTTTTGCCGCTGCCGCGCTGTATTCCTCGGTGGGACATGGCGGGGCGTCCGGGTATCTCGCGGCCATGGGCCTGATGGGCGTGGCGCCGGCGGTGATGAAACCGACGGCGCTCGTCTTGAATTTGCTGGTGGCTTCCTTGGCGGCCCTCCAGTTTGGGCGGGCAAGGGCCTTCTCGTGGTCGACCTTTTGGCCGTTTGCCGCCGGGTCCATCCCGATGGCGTATCTTGGCGGGTACCTGGGCGTCTCCACGTCGACGTACCAGGTGCTGGTTGGCCTCGTACTGCTATATGCGGCGTATCGCCTGTGGCGCCGGCCGACGATGGCCGAGAAAGCGGTTCGAAAACCGCCGCTTTTGCTCGCGCTGCTGGCCGGGGCGGGCATCGGCTTCCTCTCCGGTGTCGTGGGGGTGGGCGGGGGCATTTTCCTGTCGCCGCTGCTATTGTTTGCCGGGTGGGCCGACCCCAAGACGACGGCGGGGGTTTCGGCGGTGTTTATCCTGGTGAATTCGGCGTCCGGTCTGTTGGGGCATCTGTCCAGCGTATCGGCCATCCCCCCGGAAGGGATGTGGCTTGTCCTCGCGGCGGGGGCGGGCGGCGCGCTCGGATCCCGTTTGGGCAGCCGGCGCTTCGGCGATGCCCGCCTGCGCCGGCTCTTGGGGGTGGTGCTGGTTGTTGCCGGAGGGAAGATGATCGTGGCCTGACAAAGGATCCTGGGCCCTCACCCAACCTTGCTTGAAGGCGCGGGGCAACGGTTGGGAATGCGCAGCGTTTATTAACAAGCATATCAGCATATGCTTAATTATCGATGGGGGTGAAAACGTGGAGTGGGACGCGCTGGCGGACTGCTTCAAAGCCCTTGGCGACAAGACGCGATTGCGCATTCTGGCCTTGTTAAAGGTGGAAGAACGGTGCGTTTGCGAACTGGTGGACATGTTGGGGATGACGCAGTCGGCCGTGTCCCAACACCTGCGGCGGTTGAAACAGGCGAAACTGGTCAAGGAGCGGCGCAGCGGCCAATGGGTGTTCTATTCACTGGACGGCTCGATGTACCCGTTTTTTGAGGACGTTGTGCGGATGCTTCCGGATCTGCGGGAAGAGGTGGAGCGATTCAAACAGCGCGGGCGAAACGTCGTATGCGAGTGACGGTCCGATTGGTGCGCTAATGCAACGAAAGGGAGTGGTAGCGTGAACGGGGTGGCGAGAAGGCTGGCGTTTTTGGATCGCTACTTGACACTGTGGATCTTCTTGGCCATGATCGCCGGCATCGGCGTGGGGTATCTCTTTCCGGATGCGGTCAACCTTCTCACCCGTTTTCAGGTGGGAACCACCTCCATTCCCATCGCCGTCAGCCTGATCTTGATGATGTACCCGCCCTTGGCCAAGGTGCGCTATGAGGCGTTGGGCGAGGTGTTTCGCAACGTTCGCGTGTTGGGGTTGTCGCTTCTCTAAAACTGAGTCATCGGCCCCGTGTTGATGTTTGTCCTGGCGATCCTCTTTTTGCGGGACCAACCCGAATACATGGTCGGGCTCATCCTGATCGGCCTGGCCCGATGCATCGCCATGGTGATCGTATGGAATGACC
>PKQU01000118.1 GCA_017577925.1 Bacillota bacterium | reverse complement strand
GCTTCATCCGCTGGCGCGGACCTATGGAACCGTGATCGCCCTGGACTGCGCCGATCTGGATCGGATCGGCGAGGTGCGTGCCGTCCTGGCGCCGGATGCGGCGGTACTCAACATTGATCACCACGTGACGAACACCCGCTACGGCGCCGTCAACCTGGTCGTGCCCGACGACGCCGCCACGGCCCAGGTGGTGTATCGCTTGGCCAAGGCCGCAGGGATTGTCCTCGACGAGGAACTGGCCACCTGTCTGTACGCGGGCATTCTCTCCGACACGGGCGGCTTCCGCTACGCCAACACCACCGCCGAGGTGCTGCGCGTCGCCGGCGAGCTCGTTGCCGCCGGCGTACGCCCCGATGCCGTGGCCGAGCGGATCCTCGAACTGCTTACGGAACCGCAGCTGCGCCTTCTGCAGCGCGTTCTGCCGTCCCTGGAGCGTCACGGCGACGGGCGCATCGCCTGCCTCACTGTCACGCTGGAGGACCTGGCCGCGGCCCAGGCCACGCGAGGCGACCTGGAAGGGCTGGTCGCCTACGCCCGCAACCTGGAGGGCGTGGCGGTGGGCGTGCTGTTCCGCGAGGACGCGCCCGACGCCGTGAAGGTCTCCCTGCGCGCCCGCGAGCCGGTCGACGTGGCGCGCATTGCCCAGGAATTCGGCGGCGGGGGACACGTGCGGGCGGCAGGCTGCACGCTGCGTGTTTCTCTCGGTGAGGCCAAGCGACGCGTCATCGAGCGGCTGGAGCGCGAAACGGAGGGGCTGCCCCTTGTCCCTTGACGGCATCCTTCCGCTGTACAAGCCAACCGGCCTCACGTCCCATGACTGCGTCGCTCGCGTGCGGCAGGCACTGGGCCTCCGTCGCGTTGGCCACGGCGGCACGCTTGATCCGGAGGTGGATGGCGTGTTGCCCCTGCTCATTGGCCGGGCCACGCGCCTTGCCGAATACCTGCTCGACCTGCCGAAGGCGTATGAGGGGGAGATGGTGTTCGGCGTGGCCACGGACACGCAGGACCAGACCGGCACCGTGGTGGCGGAGGAGACCGTCTCGCTTACCCCGGATGCGGTGGCCGGGGCCATGGCCCAGTTTCGCGGCGAGATAGAGCAGATTCCACCGATGCACTCGGCGGTGAAGGTGGGCGGCATCCCCCTCTACAAGCTGGCGCGAAAAGGAAAGACGGTGGAACGGAAGCCGCGCCGGGTGACGATCTACGAGCTTCGGCTCCTCGACGGCGACTGGACTCCGCCCCACCCGCGGGCGCGCTTCTACGTGCGCTGTTCCAAGGGCACCTACGTGCGCACCCTGTGCGTGGATATCGGCAAGGTATTGGGCGTCCCGGCCCATATGGCCCGGCTTACGCGGGTGCAAAGCGGTCCGTACGCGCTGGAGGACTGCGTGACGCTCGAAGCGGTGGAGGCGGCGGCTGCCGCCGGAACGGTTGCACAGTTCCTGCGCTCCCCCGAGGAAGCGGTGGCGCACCTGCCGCGCATCGACGTGGGTGAGGCGGAAGCCCGGGCCGTGCGTCACGGCCGAGGGATCGACTCTCGCGCGTGGAACCTTGCACCGGGGCTGGTGCGTGTGCACGATGAACGCGGCCGTCTCTTGGCCATTCACCGCGTCGAGCCCGGTAAACGGTTCACCGTTCCGCAGAAAGTGCTCGCGGCTGGAGGGGAATCCGCGTGAACGTGCACACGGTCGCGTACAACGCCCTGCCTGCCTCGGTTCGCCCCCACGTCGCCGCCATCGGGTATTTTGACGGTGTCCACCTCGGGCACCAGGCGGTGGTCCGCCAGGCGATCAAACGGGCCCGCGAACTGGGCGTGCCGGCATCGGTGATCACCTTTCACCCCCACCCGCGCGAAGTGCTGGGCCGGACCGGGTACACCCGCTACATCACGCCCCTGTCCGACAAGCTGGCCCTCTTGGCCAACTTGGGCGTGGAGGAGGCGTACGTGATCCGCTTTGACCGCGCCTTTGCCGCCGTCGACCCAGAAGGGTTTGTGGCGCGCTACCTCGTGCCGCTAGAGGTGCGCGGCGTCGCCGTCGGCTTTGATTTCTCCTTCGGCCACCGTGGTCGGGGCACACCGGAGACGCTGGTCCGCCTTGCTGCCGGACGGTTCCCCGTTGACGTGGTTGCGCCGGTGACGGTGGCGGGGGAGAAGGTCTCCAGCACGGCCATCCGTGCGCAGCTACTCGAAGGCCGTGTCGACGAGGCGGCGCAACTCCTCGGACGCCCGTATTCCATTACTGGCAGGGTGGTGGCCGGCAACCGCATCGGCCGTACCCTCGGCTTTCCCACGGCCAACGTCGAGACGGCCGAACCGTACGTCATTCCGGCGCACGGCGTCTATGCGGCCGAGGTGGCCTGGCGGGGGACCGTGTACGAGGCCGTCGTCAACATCGGCGTGCGACCAACGGTGACGGATCGCGCCGAACCCACCATCGAGGCCCATTTGCTCGATTTTGCCGGCGACCTCTACGGGGAGACGATTGCCGTCCGCTTTTTGCACTACCTTCGTCCCGAGCGGCGGTTTTCCGATCTCGACGCCCTGCGCGCACAGATTGCCCGGGACATCGAAGCGGCGCGCACGTGGCGAAAAACAAAGGCCTGATCCATTTACTCCCGATGGGGGCTGTGCTATAATCAATCCGGATGCCGTTTGCATCGCCACGCTCAGGGTGGGGCAGACGGCATGGAACCGCAACGCGGAACGCCGCTTCACCAACGGCGCTCTGGGTTGCCGGGGATTTTCGAGGAGGAGGTGACGACGATGGCGCTGACACAGGAGCGCAAGCAGGAGATCATCAACGAGTTTAAGCTTCACGAGTCGGACACCGGGTCGCCGGAAGTGCAGATCGCCATCCTGACGGAGAAGATCAAGAACCTGACCGAGCACCTGAAGGTGCACAAGAAGGATCACCATTCCCGTCGCGGCCTGTTGAAGATGGTCGGCCAACGCCGGCGGCTCTTGAACTACCTGCGGGAGAAGGACTACACGCGGTATCGCCAGGTGATTGAAAAACTCGGTTTGCGTCGTTGAACACAAGCGGGGGCTACCCCGCTTTTTCTCCATTTCCTCTGGGGGTCCAGCTTACGGCATTGGTGAAGCGCAGAGAGGAGGCTATCCGATCTCGATGAGCCATGTGTTCTCAATGGAACTGGCTGGCCGCCCGCTTTCCCTCGAATTCGGCAAGGTGGCCAACCAGGCGAACGCGGGCGTGCTCGTCCGCTACGGCGACACCGTCGTCTTGGCCACGGCGGTCGCCTCGAAAGAGCCGAAAGACCTTGACTTTTTCCCGCTGACCGTCAACTATGAAGAGCGTCTCTATGCCGTGGGGAAGATCCCCGGCGGCTTTATCAAGCGCGAAGGGCGGCCGAGCGACAAGGCCATCCTGGCCAGCCGCCTGATCGACCGGCCGATCCGTCCGCTCTTTCCCGAGGGTTTCCGCAACGAGGTGCAGGTGATCGTCACGCCGCTGTCCGTCGACCAGGACTGCTCGCCCGAGATCGCGGGGATGATCGGGGCGTCGGCGGCGTTGACGGTGTCGGACATCCCCTTTGACGGGCCCATCGCCGGGGTGATTGTCGGCCGCGTCGACGGCCAGTTTGTCATCAACCCGACGGTGGAGCAGGCCGAAAAGAGCGACCTCCACCTCGTCGTTGCCGGCACGAAGCACGCCGTCAACATGGTCGAGGCCGGCGCCGACCAGATTCCGGAAGACACGATCCTCGAGGCGATCCTCTTCGGCCATGAGCAGGTGAAGGAGATTTGCCTGTTCCTCGAGGAGATCCGCGCGCAAATCGGCAAGCCGAAGATGGAGCCCGAGCTCTACGAAATCGACCCCGAGCTGGAAAAGGCCGTGCGCGCCTACGCGACGGACAAGCTGCTCGAGGCGATCCGCAAACCGGAAAAGCAGGAACGGCAAGCGGCCATCGACGCCGTCAACGAGGAGACGCTCCAGCATTTTGAGGCCCAGCTGGCCGACCGCGACGAAGAGGAGCAGAAAAAGGCCCTCATGATGGTCAAGGACGCACTGCACAAGATCCTCAAGGAGGAAGTGCGCCGCCTGATCATCGAGGAGAACACCCGGGTGGACGGACGGGCCCTTGACGAGATCCGGCCCATCTCCTGCGAAGTTGGCTTGCTTCCGCGGACGCACGGGTCGGCCCTGTTCACGCGCGGCCAGACCCAGGTGCTCAGCGTTTGCACCCTGGGGGCCAAGGGCGACATGCAGATGCTTGACGGAATCGACCTGGAAGAGTCGAAACGCTTTATGCACCACTACAATTTCCCGCCCTACAGCGTCGGGGAGGTGCGTCCCATCCGCGGCCCGGGACGCCGTGAGATCGGCCACGGAGCCCTCGGCGAGCGCGCGCTGGAGCCGGTGATCCCGTCGGAGGAGGAGTTTCCCTACACCATCCGCCTCGTCTCCGAGGTGCTTGAGTCGAACGGCTCCACGTCGCAGGCCAGCATCTGCGCCAGCACGATGGCCCTCATGCACGCCGGCGTGCCGATCAAGGCGCCGGTGGCGGGGATCGCCATGGGCCTGGTCAAGGAAGGCGACCAGGTACGGGTGCTGACCGACATCCAGGGCATCGAGGACGCCCTCGGCGACATGGACTTCAAGGTGGCCGGTACGACCAAGGGGATCACCGCCCTGCAGATGGACATGAAGATTGCCGGCATCGACCGCGAGACGCTCCGCGTCGCCCTGGAGCAGGCGCGCAAGGCGCGGCTGTACATCCTCAACAAGATGCTCGAGACGATCCCCGAGCCGAACAAGACCGTCTCGCCGTATGCGCCCAAGATCCTCGTCATGCAGATCAACCCCGACAAGATCCGCGAGGTCATCGGCCCGAGCGGCCGCGTGATCAACCGCATCATCGACGAGACGGGCGTGAAGATCGACATCGAGCAGGACGGCCGCATCTACATTACCCACGTCGACCCGGCCCAGAACGAGAAGGCCAAGAAGATCATCGAGGACCTCGTGCGCGACGTCGTCGTCGGCGAATCCTACGTCGGGACGGTCAAGCGCATTGAGAAGTTCGGCGCCTTCGTCGAGATCCTGCCCGGCAAGGAAGGGCTGGTGCACATTTCGCAGCTGGCCGAAGGGCGCGTTGGTCGGGTGGAAGACGTGGTCAAGGTGGGGGACACCATCGTCGTCAAGGTGACGGAAATCGACTCCCTCGGGCGCATCAACCTGTCGCGCAAAGCGGTGCTGCAGGAGCAGGCCGCCCAGGGAGCCAAGTCGTGACGGAGCAAAGAGAGGCGTTCTGCCTCTTTTTTATTGTGTTGGGCATGCATCTTCCCGCCCGGACATAGGCATGGAGGAGGGGGGATGATGCGTGCACATCCGACGCGACCGGCGCGGCGCAGGGCGACTGACGCTGGCGCTCTTCGTTGCGTTTTGCGTGCTGTGGGTCCTCGCTTCCGGTGGCCCGCCTGCGCGCGATTGGGCGGTCCTGGCGCCCGAGGTGTCGAACGAACCCCTGGACGACGCGTGGATGGCCAAGGTGCGGCAGCTGGCCGCCACGCGGCGCGAACCGCCCGTCGACGCCCGCCTTGACCCGGTGTGGAAGGCGATCCCCGGCTACAATGGCCTCGAGGTGGACGTGGAGCAGTCGTACTGGAAAACGCGGGCCATGGGTGTGGTGAGTCCCGAGGTGCTCGTGTTCCGGCAGGTGCCGCCGAAGGTGCACCTCGACGACCTCATGCCGGCGCCGATCTATAAGGGCAATCCGCAGAAACCCGCCGTGGCCCTGATGGTCAACGTGTCGTGGGGCACGGAATGGATCGCCCCCATGCTGGAGGTCCTGAAACGGGAAGGGGTGCGGGCCACCTTTTTCCTCGACGGCTCGTGGGTGGCCAAAAACCCGGACGTGGCCAAGCAAATCGCCGAAGCCGGCCACGAGATCGGCAATCACGGCTATTCCCACCCGCTCTTCAGTCGCATCCCCACTGCGCGCATCGAGCAGGAGATCGCCCGAACGAACGAGGTGATCGAGCGGACGGTGGGGGTTCAGCCGACGCTTCTCGCCCCGCCGGCCGGCGACTACGACGAGCGCACCGTGCGTTTGGCCTGGCAGGCCTTCGGGATGAAGACGATCCTGTGGACCCTGGACACCGTCGACTGGAAACGGCCGCCGGCTTCGACGATCGTGCGGCGCATCGTTCCTCACGTGCACGGGGGTGTCCTCATCCTCATGCACCCGACGGAACCCACGGTGCAGGCCCTTCCGGCGTTGATCCGCGGCATCCGCAACAAGGGGCTTGTCCCGACCACGGTGAGCGCCTGCCTGTCGCCGGAGCGGATGGAGACGCCCTCATCCCCTGATGGGAAGCCGTGACCGAGGGGAACCGGCTTCGATTGAAAGCCGGTAAACCCGTTTGCTATAGTGAATACCGAAGCTACGGCGAAGGAGGATGTGCGTGATTCAAAAGCATACCCTGGACAATGGTTTGCGCGTCATTACCGAATCCATCCCTTCCGTGCGTTCCGTATCCATCGGCGTATGGGTGGGAACGGGTTCAAAATATGAAACCCGCACCACGAACGGCATCTCGCACTTTATCGAGCACATGATGTTTAAGGGCACCACCCGC
>PKQU01000283.1 GCA_017577925.1 Bacillota bacterium | reverse complement strand
CGACGTTCACGGCCTCGCCGCGCGCCAGTTCCGACGACGGCAACATGACATGGGCCAGCCCCGCCACCTTGGCCGTCGGGTCGTAGATGCAGACGGCCACGCACGAGCCCAGGCCTACCGTCACCAGACGATCCGGCGCCTTGGCCACCTGCAGATCCGCCATGCCCACCTTGATCACCCGCGCTACGTTGTTCATGGCAGCGGCACTCCCAACGCCCGGAACAGCCGGTCAACGGCCTCGGGTTCGGGAATGAGCACGAAATGGCTGTCCAGCACGTCCTCACCTTCGGCGAAGGTCGTATCGATCACCAGGGCCATGTCGCCGACTCGCCCCACTTCATGCAGCCCGACGCTGAGCAACGCGCCGGCCATGTCGATGGCCAGTGCCGGGATCGACGGCTGCAGGCGCAACCCGGTCAGGTCGGCCAAAGAGGACAAATACGACCCGGACAGGATGTTGCCGATCTCCTGCAGCGCCGAGCTTTCCATTTCGTTGAAGCCCTCTTCCCCGGGACTCGCTCCGAGCAGGGCGCTGAGAAGCCGCCGCGCCGTCGCCAGGTCCATCAGGAAGAAAAGGCTGCCGGGCACGTCGCCCTCGACGCGCAAGAAGACCGCCGCCACCACCGCCTCCGGGCCACCGACCACATCGGCGACCGCGTCGAACGGGACGAGCTTCACCTGCGGCACGTGCATGTGCACCCGGCGTTGCAGCAGCGTCGACAGCGCCGTAACGGCATGCCCGGAGCCGATGTTGCCCACTTCGCGCAGCACATCAAACTGAAACTCATCCAACCGCGAAAACAGGTCCATCGTTCATCCCTCGAGCTGTTTGAGCTGCGTCCGTTCGTCGAGGGTCAGCACACGGTCAAGGTTGAGCAGGACGAGCACCCCGTCGCCCCATTTGGCGACCCCGCGGAGGAACTCGGTCCGCACGCTCCCCACCACTTCCGGGGGCGGCTCGATGGACGACGCCGGAAGATCCACCACGTCGTTGGCGGCGTCGACGATCAGGCCCACGTCCTTGTCGTCGATGGAAACGATGATGATGCGCGTTTCGTCGGTGTACGGCCGCTCCTGAAGCCCCAGGCGGCTGCGCAGATCGATCACCGGCGTCACCACGCCGCGCAGGTTGATCACGCCCTTGACGAAGGGCGGAGCCCCCGGGACGCGCGTGATCGGCTGCATGCGTTCAATGGAGCGCACCTGGTACACGTCCACTCCGTAGGCCTCGTCGTTCAGCTGAAACACGATGACCTTGAGTTCGTTTGCGGTGCGATGCTGTTCCGTCATTCGCCGTTCCTCCTTTCGCAAGTTCGATCCCGGCCCGGAACCACCAGGGGAGGGCCGCGGCGGGCATCTCGCGCGGCGCCGCTCACTTCACCAGCGCGTTGCAATCCAGGATGAGGGCCACCTGGCCGTCCCCCAGGATGGTGGCGCCGGAGATGGCAAACACGTGGGGCAGGTATTTGCCCAGCGACTTGAGCACGATTTCTTGCTGGCCGATGAGCCGGTCGACAACTA
>PKQU01000117.1 GCA_017577925.1 Bacillota bacterium | reverse complement strand
GGTACCCCTCTCCTTCAAATGGGCTATACCTCCTTGTGCAGTCCACACCTGCAGGCTGAGGGGATACGGTCAAAACCAACGTATGTGCCAGCCGCATTGACGGTGCAAGAACGAAGGCAAAATAGGCGCAAAGCTCGGCCGAACAGCTCACCACCGGAAACACGTGCGGTGCACGCTCGCCCGCATGGGCGCAAGTGGCCGGGGTCAACGATTGGTAAGGGGCAAGCCTTCGTACGCCGCAATCGCCTCTTTGATGGCATCCGGAATCGGCGTGCTCTTGCCGGTGCGGCGGTCGATCATCACCAACGCTCCCCGCGCCACGGCCGCCATCTGGCCTGTCGCTTCGTTCCAAAGGGCGTAGTGCAGGTCGAGGGAGGACGTGCCCATCCGCGCCGTCTTCACGTACATCCGGAGCGGCTGACCATAGAAGACTTGGGCCAAGTAATGGCATTCAATGTCGGCCGTAACCACGGCGCGCTCACCGCGCGGATCCAGCAGGTCATGCATCACGCCGAGGGACTCGAAGTAGTCCAGTCGGCCCTGTTCAAAATAGGCAATGTAGGAGACGTTGTTGAGATGCCCGAGGGCATCGGTCTCCGAAAAACGTACCTTGATCGGCACGGAAAAACGGAACGACGCAAACCACGTATCGAGGTCAGGTTGTACAAACGAGGCGCGCATCTTTATCCCTCCCGATTCGGGAATAAGGCAGAAAACGGACGAGACGTGTGCGCCCCGGACGTGCACGCATCCCTTACAACCGGACGGGAAGCCACTCCGCAACCGATAGGCCCGCCGGAGAAACCCGGGTTCGCACCGCCTGCACGTTGGCACCGGCGGCCGCCAGCGCACGCAG
Organism: Bacillota bacterium; assembly: GCA_017577925.1. Taxonomy (GTDB): domain Bacteria; phylum Bacillota; class Bacilli; order Calditerricolales; family Calditerricolaceae; genus Calditerricola. Next base: position 5,772 of record PKQU01000117.1, on the reverse strand, counting down.
CGCCTGGGCGAAAGCGGGGTCAACCGCTTCGTGGGGGGCGAAGGCGTCGGCGTCGGCGCGCTGCACGATAAAGAGGACATGCGCCTGGGCCGCCCCGCTTTCCTGAGCGGCCGTCAAGGCGCGCAGGTGACGCGTCCCCCGCGCTGTCGGAGCGTCGGGAAAGAGGGCCAGGCCCTCGGCGGCCAGGTTGACGGATTTGACTTCGATGAGGTGAAGTCGGCCTTCGGCGAAAAGGGCAAAATCGACGCGGTGTCCGCCCCACGCCACCTCGCGCCGCACGTCGCCGTCGGGCACGCCCGGCACCGTTCCGGCGGCAAGAAGGCGCGCCGCCACCGAATTGGCCACCAGCGCGTCGATGCATACCCAGCTTTCCGGGGCGCGCACGAGGAAAAGCGAATAGGGATAGCGGCGCGCCCCGCCCTTTCCGGGGCGGAGGTAGCAAGAACGGCCCGGCACAAGCACGGTATCGAGGCGTCCGGTGCTGGGAACATGCACGAGCATCCGCTCTCCGTCTTGATCCACCTCCGCCACAAACCGGTTGAGCCGGCGCACAAAGATGGCCGGGGTCAGCTCAGGAAACGGCAGGTTCATCGGTTCCCTCCCGAACAAAAAACCCCCGCACCGGGCGGGGAATCATACACTCCGCTTGCCTCACGAGCGTAGCCATTTCTTCAAGGAGTATTTGGTGAGCTCCCAGTTCAGTGCGGCAATCGAGGTGGTCAGCGGGATTCCCTTCGGACAGGCCTGGACGCAGTTTTGCGCGTTGCCGCACTCGGCCAGGCCGCCCTCGCCCATAATCGCGTCCAGGCGCTCCTCCTTGTGCATGGCCCCCGTCGGGTGCATGTTGAAGCGCTGCACCTGGCTGAAGATGAAGGGGCCCATGAAGGAGGACTTCGCGTTAACGTTCGGACACGCCTCCAGACATACCCCGCAGGTCATGCACTTGGACAGCTCGTACATCCACTGCCGCTCCGTCTCGGGAATGCGCGGACCGGGGCCGAGATCATGCGTGCCGTCAATGGGAATCCACGCCTTGACGCGCTTCAGGGCATCAAACATGCGGCTGCGGTCGACGATCAGGTCGCGAATCACCGGGAAGGTGGCCATCGGCTCGATGCGCACGGGTTTCTCCAACTTGTCGATCAGTGCCGTGCACGCCTGCCGCGGCCGGCCGTTGATCACCATGGAACAGGCGCCGCACACCTCTTCCAGGCAGTTCGACTCCCAGACCACGGGACGCGTTTTCTGCCCCTTGGCGTTCACCGGATTGCGCTGGATCTCCATCAGCGCGCTGATCACGTTCATGTTTTTCCGGTACGGAACGTCAAACTCTTCCCAGTAGGGCTGGCTGTCGGGGCCGTCCTGCCGCTTGATGATCAGGCGCACCGTCTTTTGCTCGCTCATGCTTTCGCCCCCTTCGCCTTGTTGGGCACGTCATACCGACGCGGACGCGGCTTGATCAGGGAGACGTCGACCGGCTCGTACTCGAAGACCGGGCCGTCGGGCGTCCACTTGGCCTTGGTCGTCTTCAGCCATTCCTCGTCGTTCCGTTCCGGGAACTCCGGCTTGTAATGCGCCCCGCGGCTCTCGTTGCGGTAGTAGGCGCCCAGCGTGATCACGCGGGCCAACTCGAGCATGTTCCACAGCTGGCGCGTGAACGTCGCCGCCTGGTTGGACCACTTCGCCGTGTCGTTGACGTTGATGCGCTTCCACCGCTCCATCAGTTCCTGGATCTTCTCGTCGGTCTTCAGCAGGCGGTCGTTGTAACGGACGACAGTGACGTTGTCGGTCATCCACTCGCCGAGCTCCTTGTGCAGGAGGTAGGCGTTTTCGTTTCCGTCCATCTTGAGGATCTGGTCGAACTTCTCCTGCTCCTTCTTCTGCTGCGCCTCAAACAGCGAGCTGGGCAGGTCTTCGGCCGATTTTTCCAGACCACGCATGTACTCGATCGCCTTCGGACCGGCCACCATCCCGCCGAAGACGCAGGAGAGCAAGGAGTTGGCCCCCAGCCGGTTGGCGCCATGGTACTGGTAATCGCACTCCCCGGCGGCAAAGAGGCCCGGAATGTTTGTCATGTGGTTGTAGTCGATCCACAGCCCGCCCATCGAATAGTGCACGGCGGGGAAGATCTTCATCGGCACCTTGCGCGGGTCTTCGCCGACAAACTTCTCGTAGATCTCGAGGATCCCGCCAAGCTTGATGTCCAGCTCCTTGGGATCCTTGTGCGTCAGGTCGAGGTAGACCATGTTTTCGCCGTTGATGCCGAGCTTGAGGTCGACGCACACGTGGAAGATCTCCCGCGTGGCGATGTCGCGCGGCACCAGGTTCCCGTACGCCGGATACTTCTCCTCGAGGAAATACCACGGCTTACCGTCTTTGTACGTCCACACGCGGCCGCCTTCACCGCGGGCCGACTCGGACATCAAGCGCAGCTTGTCGTCGCCCGGGATGGCCGTCGGGTGTACCTGGATGAACTCGCCGTTGGCGTAGTAGGCCCCCTGTTGGTACACGCTCGAGGCCGCCGAGCCGGTGTTGATGACGGAGTTGGTCGATTTACCGAAGATCATCCCGCACCCGCCGGTGGCCAGGATGACGGCGTCGGCGCGGAAGTACCGGATCTCCATGGAGCGCAAGTCCTGGGCCACGATCCCGCGGCAACGCCCCTCGTCGTCCAGCACGATGGAGAGGAACTCCCAATGCTCGTACTTCTCGACCATGCCGCGCGCCTCGTGCCGGCGCACCTGCTCGTCGAGGGCGTAGAGCAGCTGCTGCCCCGTCGTCGCTCCGGCGTACGCCGTCCGGTGGTACAGCGTCCCCCCGAAGCGGCGGAAGTCGATCAGCCCTTCCGGCGTGCGGTTGAAGGGCACGCCCATGCGGTCGAACATGTAAATGATGCCGGGCGCGGCCTCGCACATCGCCTTGACCGGAGGCTGGTTGGCCAAAAAGTCGCCGCCGTAGATGGTGTCGTCAAAATGCTGCCACGGGGAGTCGCCTTCCCCCTTCGTGTTCACCGCACCGTTGATGCCGCCCTGGGCGCAGACGGAGTGGGAACGCTTCACAGGAACGATGGAAAACAACTTTACCGGCACATTCGCTTCGGCCGCCTTGATCGTAGCCATCAGGCCGGCCAAGCCGCCACCGACAACGATCAGGCTCTGTTTGCTCATTCCGTGTCACTCCTTCCTCGATTATGAACCAAGCGCCACCGCTGCGTTCCGGAAGGCCAGGAGCGCCGCAACGCCGATGTACGAGACAAAGACGAAGATGACCATCGTCACGTAGGTGGAAATGCGCTGCGCCCGTGGCCCCACCGTAATGCCCCAGCTGACGAGGAAGGACCAAAGGCCATTGGCAAAGTGGAAGACCGCCGCAATCACGCCCACCAAGTAAAACGCGAACATCCAGCCATTCGAAAGGATCGACACCATGAGGTCATACAGCTCTTCCTTGGCCACATTGCCGAGCGCCACCTGCACGCGCGTCTCCCACACATGCCAGGCGATAAAGATGAGCGTCAGGACACCCGTTACGCGTTGCAGCACGAACATGGTGTTGCGGAACGTGCCAAAGCTGCCCAAGTTGGGTTTGGCCTGATAGGCAATGTACAGGCCGTAGACGCCGTGGAACAGGATGGGCAAGAAAATAAAGAACACCTCGAGCAAGATCAAAAACGGCAGGTTGTTGAGCCACAAAACCTTCTCCGTATAGGCTGCTTCGCCGCGCGTGGCAAAGTAGTTGGTGAGCAGGTGCTCCACCAGAAACGCCCCGACCGGGATGACCCCCAGCAGGGAGTGCAACCGGCGGTACACAAAGGCCCGATCGCTGGACAACGCAAGTCCCTCCTTCACGGTTCTCCCGCACGGTTGTGTCTGCTCGCTTGCCCAAAAGCGCCTCCGACTCCTATCCGAGGTCTGTCGTCTGCTTTCGTCGCTCTCCGCGCCGCCGTGTCACGCCCCCCTTTGCCGCAGCCGCCGTTTTTCGTGAAAAACAGCACAAAAGCTTCCAGCGGAAGCGTTGCGTAAAAAGATTGAACAATTTATGACACGATTTATTGTACCCCTTGTCCCAAAAAAGCGTCAAGAAACGGAGGAACCGCGCGCGATCCCTTTTTCGCTTCCCTGCTCCGTTTCCCCTGTCGAGGGACGGGCCTGTCCCGTGTCGAAGCGGGCGCTTCCGCAGGTTCCGTTGCGCGCCCATCTGCCGACCGGCTGCGCACACGTAAAACGGCCTCACACCACCTGGCGTGAGGCCGTTTCCACCGCATCCGCATGCGCTTCGGCGAGGAACGCGCGCACGTGAGGACCGATCTTGTCAAACTCGACCAGAAACCCGTCATGGCCATAGGGTGTGGAAATTTCGACCATGCGCGCGTCCTTGCCCATCCGGCGCAGCCGCTCTGCCAGCTCGCGCAAGTGCGCGGGCGGATAGAGGAGATCTTCCGTAATCCCCACGAAAAGCACCGGCGCCGCAATGCGGGAAAGGGCGGCGTCGAGTCCGCCGCGGTCGCGGCCGATGTCGTGGGTGTCCATGGCGCGCAACAGAAGCAAGTACGTGTTGGCATCAAACCGCCGAACCAGCTTTTCTCCCTGATAGCGCAGGTAGCTCTCCACCTCAAAGAGGACGTCCGGATCGATCGGTGCTTTCCCGTTGCGCACATTGCGCCCAAAGCGCGCATCAAAAAGCGCCGCCGAGCGGTACGTCACCATCCCCACCATGCGGGCAATGGACAGCCCCTTTTCCGGCCCGGGCCCGGGGTAGTAGTCGCCTCCGCGCCAATTGGGATCGGCCAAGATGGCCTGCCGCCCGATGTCGTTGTAGGCAATAGCCGTGGCCGACAGGTATGCCGCCGTGGCCATGGGGATCAGACGACCAACGCGGTCGGGATACATCACGCCCCATTCCAGCACCTGCATGCCGCCCATCGAGCCGCCAACGACAGCCAAGACACGCTCGATGCCCAGGGCGTCGAGCAAGCGGGCCTGCACGCGCACCATGTCGCGAATCGTCACCGGCGGAAACGCCGATCCGTAGGGCTTGCCCGTGGCCGGATTGAGGCTCGACGGCCCCGTCGTCCCGTAGCAACCGCCCAGAACGTTGGACGCGATGACGAAATAGCGATTGGTGTCGATGTACCGCCCGGGGCCAATCAGCCCCTCCCACCACCCGGGGCCGTCCGGGGTGCGGGCGGCGCGCGCATCGCCGGTCAGTGCGTGACAGACGAGCACCACATTGTCCCGCTCGGGGGAAAGGGTTCCCCACGTTTCGTAGGCTACGGTTACCTCGGGCAACACCGCGCCGCATTCCACTTGAAACGAACCGATGGAAAGGGTGTTGCGCGCATGACGGTCCATCCCCGACCTCCTCCCTTCACGACGCCAAGGCTGCGCCCTCAGACAAAGAAACGCCCTCTCCGATAAGAAGAGGGCGCTTGCGGTCAAGCCGTGCGTCGCCTTCCTCTTATCTTCCAGAACCCCTGAGGGGTTCTGCTGGAATTGGCACCTCTCCGGAAACGCGTTCCGGGGTTGCCGGGTTTCATCGGGCCAGTCCCTCCACCGCTCTGGATAAGAGTAGGTGCACTGCCTATGCGATTGTGCGGTTGTTGAGAATAATCATACGCCGCGTCGGCGGAAATGTCAACGTTTTTTGGCTCTACGCTAAAAAGTGTGGGAACTAAGAGGAAAAGGCGGTCGACGAGCCAAGGGATAGTTAAGCACACCACATCCCGAAGGAGGCTCGCGACCGCCTATGAACAAGCTTACCGCAGAAATGTTC
>PKQU01000282.1 GCA_017577925.1 Bacillota bacterium | reverse complement strand
TGGCCCACCTGCTCGACCGCCGGCCGGGGGAACTGTCCGGCGGCCAGCAGCAGCGCGTGGCCCTGGCCCGGGCTCTCGTCAAGAAACCGGCCTTGCTGCTGCTGGATGAGCCGCTGTCCAATCTCGATGCCCAGCTGCGTTTAGCCATGCGCGCCGAAATTCGCCGCATTCAGCGCGAAGTGGGCATTACCGCGGTGCTGGTCACCCACGACCAGACCGAGGCGATGACCATCGCCGACCGGGTGGTGGTGATGGATGCGGGGCGCATCGTGGCCGAGGGAACGCCCCAGGAGCTGTACCGGACGCCGCCTAATCGTTTCACGGCCGCCTTTATCGGCCATCCGCCGATGAATTGGCTGACGGGTCGCGCGGACGGGCAGCGGCTTTACCTCGAGGGGATGGCGGCCGCTGTGCCGTTGGCGGCGACGATCCCGGCGGGAGCGTATGATGTCGGTGTGCGCCCGCACCACGTGCAGGTCGTGGGGCCGGGGCAAGGGCACGCGGACGGTACGGTGGACCTGGTAGAGCTGCTCGGGCACGAAAAACTGGTGACGGTGACGACGGAGGGTGGTTCCACCTTGCGCGTTCTAATGGAAGGCGAGACGCCCGTGGCGGAAGGGGACCGCGTCGGGCTTCGCCTCGTGCCCGAGGGCGTGCACGTGTTCCGGCGGGACGATGGCCGGCGCGTGACCCACGGGATTGGCGTCACCGACGCCCCCCTGCTACAATAAACGAAGATTGCGGGCAAGACGCGGTGGGCGCGTCGCGAAAGGCCGCGGCGCGGCGGCCGCGTTTTGTTATCGGAACGGAACGCGCAGAATGGGGGAACACGCCGATGACGTGGATCGAGATCGCCGTGCATACGACGCACGAAGCCCAGGAAGCGGTGGCCAACCTCCTGCACGAGGCGGGCGCGGGAGGGGTGGTGATCGAGGATCCCCTCGTGCTGTTGCGCGAAGGAGACCAGGCGTTCGGCGAAATCTACGCCCTTGATCCTGCGGAATACCCGAAGGAAGGCGTGGTGGTGAAGGCGTACCTGCCGTCGTCTCCCCACCTGCCCGAGACGGTAAAGGCCATCGAGGCGGCGGTGCGCGGATTGGCCCAGTACGGCATCGAACCGGGCCCCGCCCGCGTCACGCTGGCTGAGGTGGACGAGGCCGACTGGAGCGCGGCGTGGAAAAAGTACTACAAGCCGATTCGCGTGACACCGCGCCTCACCATTCGCCCGGTGTGGGAATCGTATACCCCGGAGCACCCGGAGGAGCAGGTAATCGCCCTTGATCCCGGAATGGCGTTCGGCACCGGCACGCACCCCACGACGGTGCTCTGCCTGCGGGCGCTGGAACAGGCGGTGCGGCCCGGCGACACGGTGATCGATGTGGGCTGCGGATCCGGCGTGCTGGCCATCGCCGCCGCCAAACTGGGCGCGGGCGAGGTGCTCGCCCTTGACCTCGACCCGGTGGCCGTGAGGGCGGCGCGGCAAAACGTGGCCCTGAACAAGCTGGAAGACCATATTACCGTGCGGGAAAACAACC
>PKQU01000116.1 GCA_017577925.1 Bacillota bacterium | reverse complement strand
TTCTGTCCGGCGACACCATCTTCGTCGGCGGCCTCGGGCGGCCCGATTTGGGCGGCAAGGCCAAGGAATGGGCGCAGATGCTCTACGACACGGTGTTCAAAACGATCGCCAACCTGCCGGATGACGTCTACGTGCTTCCGGCCCACTACGCCGACGTGCAAGAGATCAACGACCGCGGCATCGTTGGCGCACTGCTGGGCGACATTCGCCGCAGCAACGAGATCATGCGGACACAGGATCGCGAGACCTTCACCGAAACCGTAGCCGCCTCGGCCCAAGCCGAGAAGCCGCCGAACTTTGAGACGATCATCGAAATCAACCGCGGCCTCAAGGCGGTTACACCCGATGAAGCCAACGAGTTGGAACTCGGTCCCAACCGCTGCGCCGTTCATCACAGCACGCCAAACGCTTAAAAAACGGTGTAGCATATCTCGAAATGGCGCGAAGTGGCAAAAGGGAGGTGGTTCTTCATGGCCGATTTGGTGGTCGATGCCCGTGGGCTGTCATGTCCTATGCCGATTGTCAAGGCGAAAAAAGGAATTGATTCCCTGCAGCCCGGGCAAGTGATGGAGCTGATCACCACCGACAAGGGATCGGTGAACGACGTACAGGCCTGGGCGAAACAGGCCGGGCACGAAGTCCTGTCGGTGGAGGAGCGGAACGGCGAATACCGGTTCCGGATCCAAAAAGGTTGAAGAGAAGGCTAAGGGTTTCAAGCAACAGGGGGGGCGGGGGTATGCACTCGCCCCCTGTCTTTCGTTCCACGAGGAATCCAGATACCCGCATCGAACGCTCACAACGCGCGGGTCGGAGAAGCGGCAGGCGCGTATCCGGTTGCCGTCATGGCGAAGCCGAAACCTGTTCTTATTCCAGAAATCCTGAAGCGGGAGGGAGAACCGTGGCCGACAAAACGACGATCATCGTGTTCAGCGGTGATCTCGACAAAGCGATGGCCAGCTTCATCATCGCCAACGGGGCGGCGGCCATGGGCAGCGAGGTGACGATGTTCTTTACCTTTTGGGGGCTGAACATCCTGCGCAAAGAGAACGCCGCTCCCGGAAAAAAGCCCTGGATGGAGCGGCTGTTCGGCGCCATGATGCCGAAGGGACCGGAACGCTTGGGGTTGTCCAAGCTAAACATGGGGGGACTGGGAGCCAAGATGATGAAATGGGCCATGCGTCGCAAAAACGTGTCCACGCTGCCCCAGCTGATTGAGATGGCGCGGGAGCAAGGGGTGAAATTGGTGGCCTGCACCATGTCGATGGACGTGCTCGGCATTCGACCCGAGGAGCTGATCGACGGCGTCGACTTTGGCGGCGTGGCGGCATACTTGGGCGAAGCCTACGACGCCAAGCTAAACCTGTTCATTTGAGGAGAAGGGCAGAGGATCCTTGAAGGGTTCGTTCGTGTTGCGGTAGGATAAGGGCAGCCGGATGGCGAAGGGGGTGATCCGCCGTGCCCACGATCCTTTACGACGACAAGTTGAAGATGCGGCTCAAACGAGTGGAGGGGCAAATCCGTGGTGTCCTGCGCATGATGGAGGAAGAGGCCACCTGCAAGGACGTCGTCACCCAGCTTACCGCTGCCCGCACGGCACTCGACAAGGCCATCGCCTACCTTGTGGCGACAAACATGGAGCGGTGCATCCTTGAGGAGTTCTCGCGGGGCGGCGATTCGCGCAAGGTGGTGCAGGAAGCGATCGAATTGCTCATCAAGAGCCGCTAAAACCAAAACAGCAAGTCACACGGACTTGCTGTTTTTTTACGCCCTCTCTGTTTCCAACTTGCGCGGTTATCCTTTGCGCGGATTGTAGTACATGACGCGCCCGTTGAACAGGTGCAGTTCCGCCTGCAACGTCTTGGCCAAATATTTGCAAAACTCGTTGGCCTTGGCCTTGTCGCCGTGGGTGCTGACGTCGGGCAGGTGCACGGCAATGTAGGCGCGCTGGCGCGTTTCCGTGACGGTGTCCGTTTCCCCGTCTGCTCCTTCCTTTGGCTGTTCGATGGTCACCGTGTACGGTTCGGTCCCCACACCGATGACAATGGCGCGGTAACCCGGCTGTTTCCCGCGCAACAGAAACCATTTCCCTTCCGCTTCCGGTCGCGTTTCGATGGTATAGGGAAACGCGTGCTCCTGGTAGTTCCACCCGAGCTGCTGGCCCGTCTTGGTTGTCTGCTCGATGTACCGCTCGAGCAGCGCCTTCACCTCTTCGAGGGTGATCGCCTGCTGGGTCGAGCCTTCCACCAGTTTGATGGTTGCCGTTTCGCCCAACGGTGTTCACTCCTACTCCCGTAGTGGGGGATGTGTTCGCCCTCATCTTACCATTTTGCCGCCTCCTTTACAATGGACCGGGGGCGACTCGGGGAAGCAGGCGAAACCCGTGCGACCGGATGGGTTGGGGATAGACGGTAAAGGTGACGGACCGGCTCCGGCCGTTGGGCAAGATGGCGTCGACGGTTTCGGAAAAGGAAACGACCTGCCGGGTTTGCCCCTTTCCCTTGTATGGTGACCCTGGCTATGGTAAAATACTATCTACTTCTTCCGTTCTTTCTAGTCGTCACTCGTCCGTCCATTTTTTATACCGCGTGTGGGAAACGGTTGCAACGATCGCGGAACAACAGGTACACTGCCTTATTTACTAAAAATTAGAAATTGTTGAAGGAGGCGGGGCCGATGGAGCAGTTTGAACGGTTGTACGATGAAATGGAAAACGTGCATGTCCGGTTTATCGGGTTTACCACCGAACACACCCGCTACGATTTTGGCATCCTGTTTACGCGCAAGTTTTTTGGCAAGCCGCTGGTCATCTGCATGCAAACGGGACGCGCCACGACCCTCTGTGCGGACGAGGCGGCCAACGTCGATTACATCCAGCAGCATTTTGCCATCCAGCATCGCGAGGACGCCGAATTTCTCTCCCACTTCTTCCAAAAGATACTCCCCTCTGTTCCCCTGGAATCGGAGTACTGATCCGTTTCCTCGCCCGTGACCTGGCTCATGGGCGATTTTTTCTTGACAACATTAGCATAGCACGATTACGATAAAAATGTGACACAATTTGTTGATTATGCGCTTTGGTGTGAACGATACGGGCGAGGAGGTCCAATTGATGGGGACGATTGTGTGTCAATGTTGCGATCGGGTTATCGCGCATGTTGACGACGAAAAGGTGAACGTTCTCTTCGGCGTTTGTGCGGCCTGCGTGGAGGAAGAGCAGGAGGAGACGCCGAGCCTCTGACGTGTGCGAGCCTGCCATACTGTTTCCATACACTCCACATGGTTCCCTCTTCCACCGGAAGGGGGAACTTTTTTGTTGCCGGTTTGACCATCAAAAAAGACCCGGATCGATCCGGGTCGGATGCGTCGGCAGAACCCAAGGGCAACGGATGCCTACCGAATGGCGCGATGTGTTTTGATCACCTTGACGGTTTGGATGGTGGGGTCTTCGGGCCCCTTTACGGGCAGCCCCACGGCCAGGTTTTCGCGGATGTAGGCCAGGTTTTCTTCGGTGAGGATTTCGCCGGGCATGACAATGGGAATGCCCGGGGGGTAGACCATGATAAATTCGGCCATGATGCGGCCCACCGCTTCGTCGAGCGGTACCGTTTCCGTTTCGGCGTAAAAGGCGTCGCGCGGCGAGAGGGCGAGCACCGGGATCTTCGGCAGCACCACGCGAACCTCGCGGGCAGTCCTTTTTGAATAGAAGGTCTGCGACAGATCGCGGATCGCCGCCACCAGCGCGTTGACGGTCTCTTCACTATCGCCGGCGGTGATGAAACAGAGCACGTTGTACAGGTCGCTCAGCTCGACCTCGATGTTGTGCACCTCGCGAAGCCATTTTTCCGCCTCGTACCCCGTGATGCCCAGCTCACGCACGTGGATGGTCAGCTTGGTGGGATCGTAATCGTAGATGGCTTCCTCGCCGATCCGCTCGTCGCCGAAGCAGTAAATGCCGGGAATTTGGTTGAGGGCCTCGCGGGCCCGCCGCGCCAGGCGCAGCGCTTTCTCGTTCATTTCCCGGCCGTGGAGGGCCAGCTGCTTGCGGGCCGCGTCGAGGGAAGCGAGGAGAATGTACGAGGTGGAGGTCGTCGTCAGCATGCTCATGATCGTTTGCACGCGCTGCGGGTTGACCCGCCCTTCCCGCACGTTGAGAATGGAGCTTTGCGTCAGCGATCCGCCCAGCTTGTGCAGGCTGGTGGCCGCCATGTCGGCGCCCGCCTCCATGGCCGACATGGGAAGCTCCTCGTGGAAGTGGATATGGGCCCCGTGGGCTTCGTCCACCAGTACGGGAACGCCGTAACTGTGGGCGACCTTGACAATTTCGCGCAGGTTGGCCGCCACGCCGAAGTAGGTGGGGTTGATCACCAATACCGCCTTGGCATCGGGATGCTGCTCGAGGGCGCGCTGCACCGAGGCGGTGGTGATGCCATGGGCGATGCCCAGCGTCTCGTCCATTACCGGGTGAATGAACACCGGTGTGGCCCCGGCGAGGATTAGGGCGGTGATGACCGATTTGTGGACGTTGCGCGGGACAATGATCTTGTCTCCCGGCTCGACGACGGACATCACCATGGCCATGATGGCACCGCTTGTCCCCTGCACGGAGAAAAAGGTGTGGTCGGCCCCAAAGGCCTCGGCCGCCAGCTCCTGCGCTTCCTTGATGATGCCATGCGGGTTGTGCAGATCGTCGAGCGGAGCAATGTTGATGAGGTCAATCGACAGGGCGTTTTCCCCGATGAAGTCCCGAAATTCGGGGTTCATCCCTGCGCCGCGCTTGTGTCCTGGAATGTGAAACTGCAGCGGTTTGCGCTTGGCGTGCTCCAACAGACCCGTGAATAGCGGCGTACGCGCCTGCCGATTCATGGCTCTCTCCTCGCTTTATTAAAAATCAAGGTAGAGTATAACAGATTCCCCCCCGTTTGCAAGAGGAATTTGTGACAATCGCATGGTAAAATAACCAACGAGTAGGCAAACGATTTCGAATGGTCTGAAGGGAGGAACGCGATGTGAAGACGCGCGTGACGGAACTGTTGGGGATTCGTTACCCGATTGTACAGGGCGGGCTGGCCTACTTGGCCTACGCCGAGCTGGCGGCGGCCGTCTCGAACGCCGGTGGGGTGGGACAGATCACGGCCATGACCATCGGGGATCCCGAAGCGTTGCGCGAGGAGATTCGCAAGGTACGCCGGCTGACCGACAAGCCTTTCGGCGTCAACTTTGCCATCGGTCAGCACGGCCGGCCGTATGAAGATCTGCTGCAGGTTGCCATTGAGGAGCGGGTGCCCGTCATCTCCGTCACCGGCGGCAATCCGACGCCCCTGGTGGAAACCATCAAGCCCCATGGCATCAAGGTGTTGGTGCTCGTTTCCTCGGTGCGGCAGGCCAAGAAGTGCGAAGAGATCGGGGTTGACGCGGTAATGGCCGTGGGGCAGGAGGGTGGCGGTCATCTCGGGCGCGACGACGTGGGGACAATGGTGCTCATCCCTCGCGTGGTGGATGCGGTGTCCATTCCCGTGCTCGCCAGTGGCGGAATCGGCGACGGGCGGGGGCTCGTGGCGGCGCTGGCCTTCAAAACCGAGGTTAATATTTTGATATTCTGAAATGTCAATCGATGTGGTTTCCAACCGAAAACACGTGCGGTCTCCCGAACATTTTATCGGAGTACGAGGGGGTTACTTTATACCGAGACCGTACGTGTCTTTTAAGGAGGGGTTTACTATGAGAAAATACGTCAGAAATTTCGGTCAAATTGGTGTTAGCTCCTACCAAGTGCGTCATCACTTCGTCAAGGGAAAGTTGCCGATGGAAAAAGCAATGAGCCTCTTCCTGTCGCACAAGGATGCCGAAGGATTAAACGAAAGCACGATGCAGATGTACCGGGAGCACTTCCGTTACCTTCTGTATTACTTCAACCCGGAAATATCGGTTTCCGATCTGACCAGTGACGCGGTTCTGGGATACGTAAGATGGATGAAAGACGAAAAGAGGCTGTCCCCCGTAACCATCAATATCCGAATCCGCACCCTTCGGACCTTCCTGCGATGGCTGGAACGGGAGGGATATCTCAGCGAACCCCTTCACGAAAGGCTGACAAAGATTCGGGAACCCGATACGGAAATCGATGTACTGACCCCAAGGGAGATAAGGAAGCTTCTTTCCGTTATCGACACGAATCGTTACGTAGGTTTCCGGGATTATGTGATGATCTGCATCCTCCTGGATACGATGGTAAGAATCAGCGAACTGTTGAAGATGAAACGGTCAAACGTGCGAGGTGGATCGATCCGGTTAGATGCTCAGGACACGAAGGTAAAGCGTGGTCGAACCGTCCCCGTTTCCGATAAAACGGAAAAGCTTCTTCTGGAATACATCGCTGAAACCAATGATTTTGGCCGGAATGAGCTCTTTCTTAACTACGACGGCACCCCGGTCAAAGCCAATACCTGGAGAAAGCGGTTACAGGAATATGCACGGAACGCCGGATTGGAGCATAAGCGAATCCGGCCGCACCTATTCCGACACACCGGAGCGGTTCTCTACCTCCTGAATGGTGTGGATCCGTTTTCCCTCCGGTAAATCCTGGGCCACCCCAACTTGTGGAGGGTTAAACGATAAATAAACATACCCAAAGGGACGTTTAAACCAAAAATTCCCTTT
>PKQU01000281.1 GCA_017577925.1 Bacillota bacterium | reverse complement strand
CCCATCCCGAACACGGAAGTTAAGCCCTCCAGCGCCGATGGTACTTGGGGCGCGAGCCCCTGGGAGAGTAGGTCGTTGCCAGGCACAACGCGGGAGACGGTACACCCGTCTCCCGCTTTCGCATTTTCGAGGGGGTTGAATGAAGGACGGGGTTGTACTGCACCGCCACGCCCGTTTCCCGGGAAATGGCGGTCTGGCTGCGGCCGGCGGTACCCGGACGGTACCCGTTGGATCCGAGCCTCGAACACCTCGTGTCGCTCCCCACATCTTGTCACGCCATGCCGTTTCTCCCGTTTGGAGGTCGCCGTCAGCGCCGGCATGGTCGCGGTTTTCTTTGCGTGTGGCAAATTTCGTCGTGTGATCGTGTATATTGGCCTTGCCGGTGCCGGTGTGGTACGCTTGGGCTGGACGGCCGGCCGGGCGCGCACATCCGGAGGCGCTGTTGCTCGTTCCATTGGTGCCTGACGTGGCGGGGTGTGATCCACTGGCTGATCCACGGGCACATGAAAAGGAGAACGGTGCGGAAGCCCGCGTCGCGAACCGGTGGAATGCGCATCTATCGCCAAGGTTCGAAGCGACCCGCAAAAGGAGGGAAAGGCGCGTGAAGGCGGCATGGGCCTGGAAAGAGATGGCCGCGAAGGCCTGGAACGTGTTGCACGAGGGCAAACCCTTCACCCTGGTGTTTGTGGCCGCCATCTGGCTGTTGTGGCACGTACCGGAATGGGAGTTCGTCGCCTTCTGGGTAGCGGTTTTGGCCGTCGTCGTGGCGGTGGCTCCGCTTGCGGCTGCCGTTGTGTGGTGGGATTTTCCCCTGCACCTGCGCGCCTTTCTGCTCCTTCCCCTCGCCGTTTCGCTTTGGGTGTACCCCCTGCCGCCGCTCGGAGGGGTATTGATGGCCCTCGGCGCATACGCGCTTTTCACGGTGATGGTTTGGGGAGTGCCGGACTCCCAGCGTCACGCCGGTACGCCGTGGACCAGCCTTCCGCGGTTGTGGAAGCGGGTGCTGAGACATAGCGATTCGACCAGCAGGAATGCCCGGGAGCAGATTCCGAAAATCTTGCTGCTGTTGGTGGCGTGCGAAGGCGTGTACGCGGCGATCACCGGATCGGGTATGCACCTGTGGGATGGGCGCACGTTTTGGTTGTTGCATGCTATCTTCACGGGGCTGTATGCCCTTTATGCTTGGGGACTTCACCGCTGGTGGTTCCCGTTGAAGACGGCCGCACCCCCGCGCTACGCGGAGGCGCCCGATGCGGCCCCGCCGAATGTGGATCGCCTGTAGGTGGTGAACGGGCACGAGGGGGACGGCACGTGAAGCGGTGCATGGTGGTCTCGGCATATACCCGTGGTGTCAAGGAAATCCCGTGGTTTGCGGTGGCCTGAATCGGTCCATACTGCTAAAAAATCGGAGAACAAGATGAACAAGGAGGTTCAGAGGTGAACGGCGACCGCCAACCGTGTATCGTTTGCGGATTGGTACACCCGGAGGGCATTACCGTGTGGCGGGCCTTCATTTGTCGGCAGTGCGAACGGGAACTGGTGC
>PKQU01000115.1 GCA_017577925.1 Bacillota bacterium | reverse complement strand
GGCACCCCTCGTTGTTGAAAAACTATTCCGGCAAAATGAAAGGAAAAGGGCCCGTCGGGGGACGGGCATCCTTGAGGGTACCGTCAGAAGCTCTCCCAGACGACCAGTTTTTCCAGCGGGAATCGGCTGGTCGGGCGGGCTGGAGCGGCCGCTTTGCCGATGGAGATCAGCATCACCGGGATGTACCGCGGCGGGATGTTGAGCGCTTGGATCAGCTTTTGCCGGTCGAACCCGCCCATCGGGCACGTGTCATATCCTTTGGCTTTGGCCGCCAGCATCAACTGCATGGCCGACAGGGAGGCGTTGAGGATCGCCTCATCGCGGGCGAACTGCGGATTGTTGGCATACGCACCCTTGATCTGGCCGAGCAGGATATCGTATACCTGCTGGGGGATTTGTCCCGCTTCCAGCGCCGGTTTGTACACGTCCTCGGCATTTTTGTCCGCTTCCAGGTCCCCCAGAATGACGACAACGGCCGAGGAATCCACCACCTGCTCTTGGTTGTAAGCGATCGGCAGGATCTTCTCCTTCATCTCCTGTGAGGTGATCACCACGTAACGCCAGTGCTGCAGGTTCCAGGAGGACGGAGCTTTCGCTGCCAGCTCAAGGATCTCTTCCAGGTCCTTCTTGGGAATCTCCACACCCTTTTGATACTTTCGTACGCTGTGGCGTTCGTTTATCGCATCGACGACCGACAGTTTCAACTCGGTGGTCATGATCCAACACCTCTTGCTCGTAGACTGGGCTGTTGCCCTTCGTAATTATAAAGCATTTTACCCGGTCTGCGCACGACGGGGAGCCCGCAGCGAAACGCTGCGGAATATGACGAAAAAATCATAAAAAGATGGGAAAAAGGACGATAGGACGTCCTAATCGTTGTAGATCGCTTGTAAACCGCAATTTCGCGTAAATTTTGGGCGTGACGTCAGGTCAAATATGTCAAAAAATAAAATCAAGTAAGATCGTATAAGATATATGATCAGGAGGGCGTCATGCCGTTTGTCGAGGTGATCCTGGAAGACGGAAAGTTTTCGCAGGCAACCAAGCAGGCGTTGGTTGAGGGGGTTGCCGGCGTCGTGAAAAGGGTTCTCCAGTCGAAGCCGGAACAGATCCGCATCGTCCTGTACGAGATTCCCGCGGGAAACCTGTTTGACGGCTCAAAAACAGCACCGGGAGAGCTGATCGTTGAACCGTGAGGCGCGGTGGGAAAACAGGACAAACGGAGGTTCAGGTGAAATGTCCCGAAACGCCGTGGCGACCACCATCCGGCAATGCCGTCGCCAGTTGACGGCGCGGGGCTCGATTGCAGTAGAGCATCCGCTTTCCCTTGAGGAGGCCTATCAGGTGCAGGTGGAGCTGGCCCGCGCCCGGGAGGCGGATGGCGATCCGGTCATCGGTTACAAGCTTGGGCTTATTAGCCGGGCCAAACAGGAGCAGATGAAGGTTTCCGAACCGATCATCGGTCATCTGCACCGTTCGATGCTCATCCAGCCGGGCGAGGCGATCGAGCGCCGCCGCTTCATCCAGCCCCGTGTGGAACCGGAACTGGCAGTCGTGTTTGATCGCACGCCGCCAGAGGATTTCCGGGCCGGCGACCTGTTGGCTTGCATTGCCTATGTGCAACTGGTGGTGGATGTGCTGGACAGCATCTACGACGGCTACCGCTTTACGGCGGCCGACGTGGTAGCCGACAACGCTTCGGGAGGAGCCGTTGTGGTGAGCGGGCGGGTGCTGCCCCCGGAAGTGCTGTGGCGGCAGGAAGGGGCGCTGCGGGTCTCGCTGGATGCGCGCGCGTGGGCGGAAGGGACGATCGCAGACCTGGGCGACCCGGTGGCACTGCTGGTGTGGGCGGCAGAGCAGGCCCGCCGGCTGGGCCGTGGCATCCGGGCGGGGGATATGGTGTTGCTCGGTGCGCCCTGTTCGGCGGCGCGAATCGGAGAGGCGCGCATGCTGGCAGCGGAAGGGCCGGCCGGATCCCGGTTGGTGGCGCCGATTGTCTGAACGACAACCAAAGGAGGAACCCGATGATGCCGTTTGACGTTCAACACTATATCAACGGGAAATTTGTCGATGGGGGAGAGCGTTTCTCGGTGTACTACCCTGCTACGGGCGAAGTGATTGGGAAGGCACCAGACGGCGGGCAAGATGAGGTCAACGCCGCTGTCGAAGCAGCGAAACAGGCCTTTGAGAAGTGGTCCCGAACCAAGCCGTCGGAACGGCGGCGCATCCTCAACCGGTTTGCCGACGCCATTCGCCAGCATGCCGACGAACTGTCCCGGATCGAAACGCTCGACGTGGGCCGTCCGATTTCGGAAAATCGCCATCACTACATCGAGCGGGTGGCGGCCAATATTAGCTTTTTCGCCGATTTTGCCACCATGGTGGGGTCGGAATGCTACCCCATGGAAAACGGGTATGTCAACTACGTGCTTCGCCAGCCGGTCGGCGTCGCGGCCCTCATCACGCCGTGGAATGTCCCGCTGATGCTGGAAACGTGGAAGATCGGCCCGGCCCTGGCCTTCGGCAACACGGTTGTGTTGAAGCCGGCGGAATGGACCCCGTTGGGGGCCTGGAAACTGGCGCAGCTGGCGCAGGAGGCGGACCTGCCGCCCGGCGTCCTGAACGTGGTCCACGGCCATGGGCCGAACAGCGCCGGGGAATTCCTGACCACCCACCCCGATGTGGCCCTCATCTCCTTCACCGGTGAGACCATCACGGGACAGACGATCATGCGCAACGGCGCGGCCACATTGAAGCGGTACTCCTTCGAGCTCGGGGGCAAGGGTGCCAACATCATCTTCGAAGATGCCGACCTCGACCGGGCGGTGCAGATTGCCAAGCGGGCGGCCTTTTTTAACCAGGGCGAGTTTTGCCTGGCCGGTTCGCGCATCTTTGTCCACGAGTCGATCTACGACCGTTTTGTGGCCGACTTTGTTGAGGTGGCCAAGGGAATTCGGGTCGGCGATCCGATGGATCCCGAAACCGAAATGGGCGCCCTCATCTCGCCGGAACACCTGGACCGGGTGTTGGGGTTTGTTCGCGGTTCTCGCGACGATGGGAACGAGATTCTCACCGGTGGCGAGCGGCTGCGCCTTTCCGGCGCCTTGAGCGGGGGCAACTTCATGGCGCCGACGGTCATCGCGGCAAAGCCGCAGGACCGGATTTGCCAGGACGAGGTATTTGGCCCGGTCGTCACGGTGACCCCCTTCCGGACGGAAGAGGAAGTGATCGCGTGGGCCAACGGAACCCGATACGGGCTCAGCGCCGTGGTGCAGACGCGCGACGTCAGCCGGGCCCACCGTGTGGCGGCGGCGATGAAGGCCGGTACGGTTTGGGTGAACGACTTTTTTGTTCGTGACCTCCGGGTTCCCTTTGGCGGGATGAAGCACAGCGGCATTGGGCGCGAGGGCGGCCACTATAGCATGGAGTTTTACACCGAGGCGATGAACATTTGCGTCGCGGTCTAACGGGCGCAAAGGGGAATGGAGGCGGGGAAATGGACACGCGAGCACTGCGTTCCTGTTTCGGTCGCTTTGCAACCGGTGTCACCGTGGTGACATACGCCGTGGGAGGAGAACGGTACGGCATCACGGTCAACGCTTTTACGTCGGTATCGCTGGATCCGCCCCTGCTCCTGGTTTCCATCGACCGGAGGGCCAAGGCCTGCAGCAAGCTGGAGGGGACGCCCTTTGCCGTGAACATCCTGTCGGCGGAGCAGCAGGATGTGGCGCTCCACTTTGCGGGGCGTCCGCAGGAGGCGCTTGTCCTGCAGTGGGAGGAAGGGGAAGTGGCACCCCGGCTGGGAGGAGTGCTCGCGTGGATCGAGTGTGTGCCGTGGCGGGCCTATGATGGCGGTGACCATGTCCTCTACCTTGGGAAGATCACGAATTTCCACTATCGCGACGGACAGCCGCTCATCTTCTACACCGGAACGTTTACTCACCTGCCGACGGTTGTGGAGGGATCGCCATGACGCTGCCGGTGGAAGCGATCGCCGCGCAGCTGGACCGGGCGTGGCGGACGCGCGAGCCCATCGAACCGCTCAGCGACGCGTACGGCCTTCAGGATGTAGCGGAGGCGTACGCGATCCAGCAAGCGTGGGTGCGGTTACGCCTGGCTACCGGTGACCGGATTACCGGAAGAAAAATCGGCCTGACCAGCCGCGCGATGCAGCAGATGATGGGGGTTCACGAGCCGGATTACGGCACGCTGTTGGACAGCTTGTCTGTGCCCGTATACCACGGTGTGGGGGAGGTGGACGTGGGGCGCCTGCTGCAACCCCGTGTGGAAGGCGAGATTGCCTTTCTGCTCAACAAGCCGCTGCGCGGACCGGGGGTGACCGTTCAGGATGTGTTCCAGGCCACCGAGGCGGTGGCGGCGGCCATCGAGATCGTGGATAGCCGCATTCGCGATTGGAAGATCAAGCTGGTTGACACCGTGGCCGACAACGCCTCGTGCGGCGCGTACGCCATCGGGCCGTGGCGCACCCGCTGGCAGGATCTCGATCTGGCCCTGGCCGGGATGGTCCTGTACGTCGACGGCCGCATCGAGGCGGTCGGCGCGGGGGCGGCGGCCCTGGGCCATCCGGCCGTGTGCGTCGCCTGGTTGGCAAACAAGCTGGGCGAGATGGGCGAGGGGATCGATGCGGGAGACATCGTCCTCTCAGGGGCCCTGGCTGGCGCGGTGCCGGTTCAGCCGGGCCAGAACGTGCGCCTGGAGATTGCCGGTCTCGACGCCGTCATGCTGCGATTCCCCACCATGGACGAAAAGGGAGCGTGAACCATGCCGGTCAAAGTTGGAATTTTGGGGTCCGGGAACATCGGGACGGACCTGATGTACAAGATCCTGCGCAGCTCCTCCCTGGAGTTGGCGCTGGTGGCGGGTATCGATCCCCAGTCGGATGGTCTGGCCAGGGCTCGTGACCTGGGCATCCCCACCAGCACCGAATCGATCGACGCCATTTTGGCCAACAAGGAGATTCAGATCGTCTTTGACGCCACCTCGGCCAAGGCCCATCTGCGCCACGCCCCGCTCCTGAAAGCGGCGGGGAAAATCGCCATCGACCTGACCCCGGCTTCGGTGGGAGACCCGGTGGTGCCGGTTGTGAACCTTAACGCCGATCTGCCGCCGGACAACATCAGCCTGATCACCTGCGGTGCCCAGGCCACGGTGCCTATGGTCTACGCCGTGAGCCGGGTGGCCGCGGTGGAGTACGCCGAGATCGTCGCCACGGTGGCCTCGAAGAGCGCGGGTCCGGGGACGCGGGCCAACATCGACGAGTTCACGCAGGCCACGGCGCGCGCCCTCGAGCGGGTGGGTGGCGCTAAGCGGGGGAAAGCGCTCATCATCCTCAATCCGGCCGAGCCGCCGATCATGATGACCAACACCATCTACGCCCTGGTGCGCGAGGCTGATGAGGCGGCCATTGTCCGTTCCGTCGACGAAATGGTGGCCGAAGTCCAGCGGTATGTGCCCGGTTACAGGTTGAAGGTGCCGCCGCTTGTTGAGGATTCTCCGATCGGAGAAGGCAAGCTGGTCACCCTCATGATCGAGGTGGAAGGCGCCGGCGACTACCTGCCCAAATATGCCGGCAATCTGGACATCATTACGTCTGCGGCCGTGCGGGTGGCCGAAAAGCTGGCCGAAGAGCGGCTGGCGGTGTCCTAAGGGGAGCCGAATGACAAAGGGAGAGGATCAGAAGAATGACGGTAAACAAGACGATCACGCTTGTCGACGTCTCGCTGCGGGACGGCAGCCATGCGGTTCGGCACCAGTTTACCGCCCAGCAGGTCGGCCGGGTGGCGGCTGCCCTGGCGAAAGCCAAGGTTCCGGTCTTCGAAGTGACGCATGGCGATGGCCTCGGGGGATCCTCGCTTCAGTTTGGCCTGTCGAAGGAACCGGAGCTGGACTGGATCCGGACGGCTGTGGAGCAGGCAGGAAGTTCGCGTGTATCCGTTCTCTTGCTGCCGGGAGTCGGCACGCGCACGGAACTGAAGCAGGCGCGTGAGGCCGGCGCGTCGGTGGTGCGGGTGGCCACCCACTGCACCGAGGCAGACATCAGTCCGCAACACCTCGCCATGGCCAAGGAACTGGAGATGACCGCCGTCGGCTTCCTGATGATGTCTCACATGGTGCCGCCGTCGGAGCTGGCCCGGCAGGCCCGCATCATGGAGGAGGCCGGCGCCGACGTGGTGTATGTGGTGGATTCGGCGGGGGCGCTGCTTCCCCACGAGGTCCGCGACCGGGTGCGGGCCCTGCGGGATGCCCTCACCTGTGAGGTGGGGTTCCACGCGCATAACAACCTTGGCTTGGCGGTGGCCAACACCCTCGTCGCCATGGAAGAAGGAGCCACGTGGCTCGACGGTTCGCTTTGCGGCCTGGGGGCGGGTGCCGGCAACACCCAGCTGGAGGTGCTTGTGGCGGTACTTGACCGGCTGGGGGTGGAGACGGGCGTCGACCTCTATGCGGCCATGGATGCGGCCGAAGAGGTGGTCAAGCCCCTCTTGCCCCGACCCATCGTGATCGACCGTGATGCCCTGGTGATTGGATACGCAGGGGTTTACTCAACCTTCTTGCTCCATGCCCGGCGCGCTGCGGAGAAGTTCGGCGTTGAGCCGCGGGACATTCTCATCGAGCTGGGCCGGCGCAAGACGGTGGGCGGACAGGAAGACCAGATCATCCAGGTGGC
>PKQU01000280.1 GCA_017577925.1 Bacillota bacterium | reverse complement strand
GGGTGGGCGAGCAGCTCGGCCTGCCGGCGGAGATCGTCTGGCGCCAGCCCTTCCCCGGACCGGGATTGGCCATCCGCGTCATCGGCGAGGTGACGGAGGAGAAGCTGGCCATCGTCCGCGAGTCGGATGCCATTTTGCGCGAGGAGATCCAGCGCGCTGGCTTAGACCGCGAGATCTGGCAGTATTTCACCGTCCTCACCGGGCTGCGCAGCGTCGGCGTGATGGGCGATGCCCGTACCTATGCCTACACGGTGGCCATCCGTGCGGTCACCTCCGTCGACGGGATGACGGCCGATTGGGCGCGCATCCCCTACGACGTTCTCGAGCGCATTTCCAACCGCATCGTCAACGAAGTGGCCGGCGTCAACCGTGTGGTGTACGACATCACGTCGAAGCCGCCGTCTACGATCGAGTGGGAATAAGGGAAACGAGCGGTCGGCTGGCAACAGACGAATCCGTAGGGCATGGAGGGCGAAGCGCACTCGCCCTCCTCTGCTTTATTGTTCGGTTTTTTTCTTGACAGAGCGGCGCTTTTGGAGTACGATGGGCTTGTTAATCCGAACAATAAATCGGTTAATGCATTAAAATGTCCGTCTTTTTACGGGGCAAGGAGGAGCAACCATGTGGGAACGCCTGTTTCAGCTGCGCGCCAACCAAACCACGGTGCGCACCGAACTCATTGCCGGTTTCACCACCTACGTGACGATGGCCTATATCCTGTTCTTGAACCCGGCCATCCTGTCGGCCACGGGGATGGACAAAAACGCCGTCTTTTTCGCTACGGCGGTGGGCGCTGCCCTCGTCACCATCGCCATGGGCCTGTTTGTTAACTTTCCGGTGGCCTTGGCGCCGGGCATGGGGCTCAATGCATACTTTGCCGTTGTCGCCGCACAGCACACCGGCATGATGAGCTGGCAAGTGGCCCTGGGCGCCGTGTTCCTGTCGGGGATTATCTTCATCATCCTCACGGTGACACGGGTGCGGCAGATCCTCGTTGAAGCGGTCCCCGATTCCCTCAAGCACGCCATCACCGTGGGGATCGGTCTGTTCATCACCATTATCGGGCTGAAATTGAGCGGCCTGATGAGCATTCAGTTTGTGGCCAACGCCGGCCCGTCGACGGCGGCCATCGACCAGGCGGCCGGCGGCGCACCGACAGCGGTCACCCTGCAGGTTTCCGAATGGAACATCACCCTGGCCAACCTGGTGCACGACAAGAGCGCCCTGCTGGCCCTGATCGGCCTCGTTTTGACGGCCATCCTTGTTGTGATGCGCGTGCAGGGGGCGTTGCTCCTGGGTATCCTGGCCACCACGCTGATCGGCATCCCGCTGGGGGTGACAAACATCCAGGCCTTTTTTGAGACGCCCTTTTTGCCCGACTTTTCCAAGCTCCATGTGGGCGACCTCGACATCGTCGGGGCGTTGAGAATGGGGCTCCTGGAGGTCATCATGGTGTTTACGTTCGTGGAGCTCTTTGACACCTTCGGCACGCTGGTGGGTACGGCGGATCGGGCCGGACTCCTCCAGCGGCCGGACGGCCAGAAGCGGCT
>PKQU01000114.1 GCA_017577925.1 Bacillota bacterium | reverse complement strand
TTGCGCGCCGTGGGGCTGCCGAAGGAGCTGTACACGCCGACGTTCACTCTGTCGCGCATGGCCGGGTGGACGGCCCACGTGCTGGAGCAAGCGGCTGACAACCGCCTGATCCGTCCGCAGTCCGTGTACACCGGTCCCATGCCGGAGGGCAAGGCGTAAGGGCGGGCAAAGGGCCACGGGGCAATGCGGTAGGTTTTCCCCGGTGCGGCGTGTTCCAGGTTGAGGCAGAACGGGTATGCGCCGGCGTCTCCCCGGTATAAGCGGTTGGCCGGACGGGCACACTCCTTACCGTTGACGATCACACCAACGGAGGAGGGTCCACCGTGGCACAGACGCAACCGGCGGCCAACTTGGGCGCCCATGAGGTCATGGAAATCCACGAGGTGTTGTCGAGCGCCATCACGAGCCTCAACACCTTCCAGCTGTACCGCCCGCACGTTCAGGATCCGCAGTTGGCCGCCATCTTGGACAACCAGATGCGCTTTGCCGTTCAGGAATACGACAATATGGTGGCGTTTCTGAGCCACCGGGGGGCGGGACACGCCGTGCCCTATCGCCCGGTTCACCGCAACCTGACGCCGATGTACGGGTTGCGCAGTCCCGCTCCGGCGACGCCCAATGCGTCGGCCGCCGCGATCGACGACCGCGACGTGGCGGCGGCCGTGCTCGGTTGCCACAAAGCCTCGGCCAGCTTGCGCATGCACGCGGCCTTGGAATGCGCCGATTCTGAACTGCGCCGCTTGCTGATCCAGGGTGCGACCAACTGCGCCGAACAGGCCTATGAGGTCTTCCAGTGGATGAACCAAAAGGGGTACTACCAGGTGCCCACGTTGCAGGTTAACACCACCCAGACGCTGACGGCCCTGTACCAGCCTGCACCGCCGGGCCTGCACACGGGCGTGCAGTAACCGGGACGGAAAACAAAAGCGGTGCGGCACGACGGTGCCGTTCGCGGACAAGCCCTGCGGATCCGCAGATGGGCGGACCTGCAGGGCTTTTGTTTGCGCGGGAACCTTGGCCTAATGCGCATCTCCCGTTTTCATCCCGCTTCCCTCGCGTAGAGGCGCTTGAGGTCGTCGATTTGGCGGGCCAGCCCGGTGCGCAGGTCGACCTGGGGACGGTATCCGAGGAGCCGCTGGGCTTTGGAAATGTCCGCCCAGGTGTGGCGGGGTTCGCCGGGCGGCGCGTCATGCGGGGCGATTGTCGCCCGCCGCCCGGTCAGCGCTTCCAAATGGGCGATGACATCGCGCAGGCTGGCGCGCGCGCTGCCACCGATATTGATCGTCTCGCCGACGGCGCGGGGGGCGGTGAGGGTGGCAAGGGTCCCCTCGACGCAATCGGCGATATAGGTAAAGTCGCGCGTCTGGTGTCCGTCGCCGTACAGGGGGATGGGCTTGCCCGTCAGCAGGGCGCGGATGAAGCGGTGAAAAGCCATGTCCGGCCGCTGCCGCGGGCCGTAGACGGTGAAGTACCGCAAGATGACGACGGGCAGGCCGTCTCGTTCGGCATAGGCCCGACACAGGTGTTCTCCGGCCAGCTTGGTGACGCCGTAGGGCGAAAGCGGGGCGGGCGGACAGGTTTCGGCCACCGGGCCCGTCTGGTGTCCGTATACCGAAGAGGTGGAAGCATACACGAATCGGTGCAGCCGTCTGCGCGAGCAGGCTTCCAGGAGGCGCTGCGTGGCCAGAATGTTGTGTTCCACGTAGGCGGTGAAGTTGGCCCCCCAGCTGGTGCGAACTCCGGGCATGCCGGCCAGGTGGAAGACGGCATCCACGCCGTCGAGCAGCGTCCGCCAGTCGGCCGTTTGGACCGCCGCCTCGACAAATCGGAAGCGCGGGTGGGCAAGGAGCACGGACAAGTTGCGCCGTTTCTGCGGCCGCAACGCGGCGGCCAGCAGGGCGTCGAGGCCGATGACCGTGTGGCCCTCCGCCAGCAACCGTTCACACAGGTGGGAACCGATGAATCCGGCCGCTCCGGTGACAAGAAGGTTCACGGCCGCCCCACCCCCACGTAACGGAGCCCGTGGGACTGAAGGGATTCGGGGGTGAGGCAGTTGCGTCCATCGACCACCACATTGCCCCGCATGACCGCCTTGACGCGTCCCCAGTCGGCGTGACGGAAGATCTCCCACTCCGTGGCGACAACGAGGGCATCGGCGTTGCCGGCCGCTTGGTACGGGTCCGCCGCCCACGCTACGTCTGGGCGCGTGCAGCGGGCCAGGGGATCGTACGCGCGTACCGTGCATCCCGCCGCGAGCAGCCGGTCGATGAGGGCCAGGGCCTGCGACGCGCGCGCGTCGTCGGTGTCGGGTTTGAAGGCAATGCCCCAGATGGCAACGTGTTTACCGGCAAGGCCGCCCAACGCGTCCCGCAATTTGTCCGCGTACACGTCGGGTTGGGTGACGTTGACCTGCTGCACGGCGGGGAGGAGCAGCGGTTCGACTCCCTTGTCCCGCGCGGCGTGGATCAACGCGGCCACGTCTTTGGGGAGGCAGGAGCCGCCGTATCCCAGGCCGGCCCGCAGGAAGGCGCGGCCGATGCGCGAATCCAACCCGATCCCTTCGGCCACGTCGTCGATGGTGACCCCGTACGCGTCGCAGATGCGGGCCATTTCGTTGATGAAGGAGATCTTGGTGGCCAGAAAGGCGTTGGCGGCGTACTTGATCATCTCCGCCCCCGTCGGCGAGGTCACGACATAAGGGGCCTCGATCCCACGGTACAGGGCGCGCACGTGGGCCAGCGCCTCCCGGGACGTGACGCCCACGACGATGCGGTCGGGGTGGCGGGTGTCCGTTACGGCGGAGCCTTCGCGCAGAAATTCGGGGTTGGCCACCACGTGAACGGCATTCTCGTCATGGCCGGCCTCGGCCAGATAACGCCGGATCCGGTCGGCAGTGCCCGGGGGCACCGTGCTTTTGATGATTACGGTGGCCGGATGGGACAGCGTGTGGGCCAACGTGTCAACGGCTTGCCAGACGGAGGACAGGTCGCAGCGGCCATCGGGGAGTGCCGGCGTGCCAACGGCGAGCATCACAACGGACGCGTCGTCCAGCCCCCCGCGCAGATCTGCGGTGAACGCCATCCGCCCCTGTTCGCGCGCGCGGGCGACCAGTTCGTCGAGCCCCGGCTCGTAAAACGGAAGGCGTCCCCGTTCCAGTTGGGCCACTTTTTCGGTGTCCGTGTCCACACAGGTGACGTCATGTCCCAACTCGGCCAGCACGGTCGCTGTAGACAGGCCGACGTATCCGGCTCCGATCATGCAGACCTTCATTCGGGTTCCCCCTTTGGGGTTGGGTTTTCACCACCCGCGTTATTCGTCGGCTGGGATGAACGGATCGATGCTTACGATATGAAAACGAACCCCGGCATGCCACTCCCGGGGCGAGATGCTCCGGCTTCGGAACGTTCGTTGCCAACAACCGGGCCTGTCGTCTATAATGGAACTGTCCCGTTGACAACCGACGCGCGCAGGCAAATCGGTCCGCCTTGCCCGGCGGTGAAAAGGGAAGTCCGGTGAAAGTCCGGCGCGGTCCCGCCACTGTGAATGGGGAGCGACCCGCATCATGCCACTGTCCACCTGAGGATGGGAAGGCGCGGGAAGCGAGGATCCATGAGCCAGGAGACCTGCCGATTTGCCCATGACGCTGCAGCCCTCGCGGAAAGGGTGCAGACGTCGCGATGGCGACGCGCCCGGTTCCATGTTGACCGGCGGCATTGCCGTTGGTGCCCATGGGTGCGCGGCGGCAGTGTGGCCGTTGGCGTACGGTGGCAATGGAGGCCGGGAACGGACGGCCTTTTTGTGCCGTTTGGTTTGTGGTGGCGACGTCCCCTTGTCCGTATGGGCAAGGGGTTTTGTTTTGTCCAAATACCGACCTGGATGGGAGAAGGAGGAACGCCATGCAACGCGGGATGCACCACAGGGGAAGGAACGTTGTCCTCGTCTTTATCCTGCTCTTGTTGATCGTCGGTCTTGCCGCGTGCCAATCCGGGCAGCAGGCGGCACCGGGGCAGTCGGCCGAGGAGGGGATCGACGGCAAGCCTGTCACCTATCCCCTCACCGTGCAGGACGACAGCGGGGCAAAGGTGACCGTTCCGCAAGCGCCGCAGCGCATCGTCTCGTTGATGCCCAGTCACACCGAGACGCTGTTTGCGCTGGGCCTGGAGGGGAAGGTGGTGGCCGTCACCAAGTGGGACAATTACCCGCCCGACGTGCAGAACAAGGTGGAGCACGTCTTTCAAGACGGCCTGAACCCGCCGACGGAAGAGCTCCTCAGCTTGAAGCCGGATCTCGTGGTGCTCGGCTCGCACAACAAGGAAACCGTGGATGCGCTGCGCAAGGCGGGCCTGACAGTGGTCCTGTATGATCCGCAGTCCCTGAGGGATGTCTATCGCGTGATTGGCGAACTGGGCAAGATCACGAACCGCACGAAGGAAGCTCAGCAACTCATCGCGCGCATGAAAGCGAAGGAAGAGGCCATTCGTGAGAAGGTTCAGGCCATTCCGGAAAAGGAACGCGTGCGCGTTTACGTGGAGGCAGACCCCGACCAGCTGTACACGGCCGGGAAGCACACGTTCCTGGATGAGCTGATCCAGCTGGCCGGCGGGCAGAACATCGCCCACGACCTGGAAGGCTGGCAGAAGATCAGCGCCGAGATGGTCATCCAGCGAAACCCGCAGGTGATCGTGGTCACGTACGGGTACTACGTCCCAAACGCGGCGGACAAGCCCAAGCAGCGCGCGGGATGGAGCGTGGTGGATGCGGTGAAGGAAGGCCGCGTGTATGCCCTCGACCCTGACCTCATCAGCCGTCCCGGCCCGCGCATTCTCGACGGCGTGGAGACACTGGCCAAGACGTTCTATCCCGAGCGGTTCCAATGAGGGCCGGCTGAGAGGAAAGGGCCATGCGGGCGCATAAGGCGATGTGGATGGCCGGGATGGGCGGCGCCCTCTTGCTGTCCCTGTTGGCCAGCTTGATGCTGGGCAGCGTCGACCTTCCCTTGTCCACCGTTGGGCGGGTGCTGTGGGGCAAGGTGACCGGACACGTGGCCGAGGGGGATGCGGTGGCCCAAGCCATCGTGTGGAACCTGCGCGTGCCCCGCGCAATGCTGGCCCTCTTGGTCGGGGCTGCCCTCGGGGCTGCCGGCGCGGCATACCAGGGGGTGCTGCGCAATCCCCTCGCAGACCCCTACATCTTGGGCGTGTCATCGGGTGCGGCCCTTGGGGCGGTGCTCGTTCTGCTCACCGGCTGGCCGCAGGCGCACCTGGGGCTGTTCGCCGTGCCGCTGGCCGCCTTTGGCGGGGGGATGGCCGCCCTTCTCGTCACGTTGCGTCTGGGGGCCATTGGCGGGCGGCTGGGACGGGAAACGACGCTCCTGGCCGGTGTGGTGGTGCAGGCCTTCCTCGGTGCGGCGCTGACGCTGGCCCTCGCCTTTTCCGCAGATCGTCTGCCGAACGTCATCTACTGGCT
This sequence comes from Bacillota bacterium, assembly GCA_017577925.1. GTDB lineage: Bacteria > Bacillota > Bacilli > Calditerricolales > Calditerricolaceae > Calditerricola. The sequence goes on along the minus strand of PKQU01000114.1, from coordinate 1,242 downwards.
GATGGGTAGCCTGGCTAACCGCGATCCGATACTGGTTGCCGCCGCCTTGCCATATGTGCTCGTACCGTTTGTATTGCTCCTCCTCTGGGCGCGCGACCTCAACGTGTTCACCCTTGGCGAAGAGCAAGCCGCTCATCTCGGCGTGGAGACGGAGCGACGCAAGACGCACATCCTTCTCGCGGCCTCGCTGATGACGGCGGCTGTGGTGTCGGTATCCGGGATCATCGGGTTTGTCGGCCTGGTTGTGCCTCACGTGATGCGCCTGCTCGTCGGGCCGGATCATCGCGTGCTGGTGCCGATGTCGGCGTTGGCGGGGGCCTTTGTCCTGCTGTGGGCCGACACCTTCGCGCGTACAGTGCTGGCGGGGGCGGAGCTGCCCGTCGGAGCGGTGACGGCGATACTGGGAGCGCCCTTTTTCGCCTACTTGTTGCGGCGCAGCCGGCGCGGGTGGTGACGGAAAGGAGCGGTGCCAATGATTGTGGTGCGCGATGTGTGGAAAGCATACGACGGGCGAGACGTGCTGCGCGGTGTTTCCCTGGAGGTCCCGGCCGGCGCATGTGTAGCGGTGATCGGGCCCAATGGGGCGGGGAAAAGCACGCTGCTCCGGGTGCTTTCTGGCGTGGACGAGCCGGACCGGGGGAGCGTGTGGGTGGCCGGCCGGCCGGTGTGCGCCTACCGGCGGCGGGAGCTGGCTCGCCTCATGGCCGTGCTCCCGCAGGAAACGGCTGCCCCCTTCCCCTTTACGGTCCGCGAACTGGTGGCGATGGGCCGCCACCCGTATCTTCGCCCGTTGCGCGGCGAGACGGCACACGACCGGGCGGTGGTGGCGCGCGTCCTCGATGAGCTGAAGCTGCGCCACCTGGCCGATGTGCCCGTCGACCGGCTCAGTGGCGGCCAGCGCCAGCGCGTGGCGTTGGCGCGCGTCATGGCCCAGGAGCCGCGGGTGTTGCTCCTCGACGAGCCGACCACCCATTTGGACCTCGCCCACCAGGTCCACCTCCTCGATCGGGTGCGCCGTTGGCAACGCCAGGACGGGCTGACCGTGGTGATGGTGCTCCACGACCTGAACCTGGCCGCGCTTTATGCCGACGAGGTGGTGTTGCTGGTGGAGGGGCGCGTGGTGGCGCGCGGCCGGCCGGAGGAGGTGCTGGCCGAGCCGACGTTGGCTGATGTCTACGGCATGCGGCCGTTGGTGGTGCGCCATCCGGAATGCGGCGCACCCCAGGTCCTCGTGCGGCCGGC
>PKQU01000113.1 GCA_017577925.1 Bacillota bacterium | reverse complement strand
GCCCACTTCTTCGAGCGGTACAAAGACCTGGAAAACAAGGAGACGAAGATCATCGGCTGGAAAGGCGCGGAAGCGGCGGCCAAGCTGATTGACGAGTGCGTGGCGCGCTACAACGAGCAGAAGTAACGCCATGGTGCAACGCGTCGGGAGAAACCCGACGCGTTTTTCACATCAAGAACCTCGCCGACGAGGAGCGCATACCGTAGGGGTAAACGGCGACAAACGCCCAACAAGGAGTGAGGGTCATGGACGACCGTTCCCCGATACCCCCTCGTTGGCTGGATCCGCATTTCCTCCAACCTCCCGTCCCCGAGCCTTCGATTCTCCGCGAAGGGCTGTTGGCCGCGCTGGAAGAAATGCGGGTGTGGACGCGCCTGATGGCCGAACATGCCAAGTTTATCCGCATGGGACTGGACCCCAACCGGGCGCAGGAGGAGCTTTTTCGGGAAGCGGACCGGTTTGCCGTCCGGCTAGACGCGCTGTACGATCAGACGATCCACACCTCTCCGCATGCCCCGACCGATGCCCTCTATGCGCTGCGGGAACAAACGATCCACGTCGTCAATGAACTGATCCGGTTCAAACGCGAAATCATCCAAGCGTTGGAAGACTGCAAGGCATTGGCCATCCTCCCCGCGGTTCTGTGCGCCCATGTGCGGCGTGAAGCCGACCGGTTTGTGGGAACACTGGAACGCTCCAAAACGGGCCTGCGCACGAAAACGTACGCCGTTCTCGGGTTGCCCGACGGCAACCGTCGCGCCGAAACCCTGCCGCGGCTGTTGTACGGAAGGGTTACTCCCGCCACCTTGCACACCGTGGCCATGGAGGAAATTCTCTTTTTCTCGCGTACCCACGCTGAACACGCCGGCCACCTGGCCCTAACCTTCCGGCCCGAGGTACAGGACGCCTATCGCCGCGAGGCCCTGGCCTTTGAAAAGGCCTTCGAAGAACTGTTGCACCTCGCCATGGAGGTTGAACGCAGCGGGCAGGGGATGCGCAAGCTGCTCACCGAAAGCCGCAAAGCCACCGAAGCGTTTTGCGCCTACCTAAGCAAAACCCTCCGCGACCTTACAACATGCCGCATCCCCACCGGGCAAGCCAATTTCCCCCCGTTGATTGCCGATCACATGCGCCGCGAAGCGCTGTACTATTTGGACATCTTGCATCGCCTCGAACCCGTCTTGGCAACGTAACGACAGCTGTTGGGCGGCCGCAACCACCGGTTGTTGTTCACGAATGCAAAAGAAAGCGGGTCTTCTGGGAAAACGGCGTTATTTCGGAAATCATAGCGCTTTCATGGTCGAGCGCCAGCCAATCCCGCATCCAAAACAGGTATATCCGAACGTTGTACCGTAAACTTTTCACATCGTTCCCGTTTTCCCTATTGACGCCACGGCGGCACCGTGCTACAGTTATCAACAAACCAACCCGTTGACACCTTCCATACGCACGATCGACGATGACGGAGACGGACCGGTAGCGGGAACTGCAGAGAGCCGGTGGTCGCTGCGAACCGGTGTTCACGCGCCGACGTCCAGCCCTCCCGAGTCGGCAGGCTGAACGCCGCTGGTCAGTAGGCCTGTCCGGTTGTGCCGTTATCCACAGGGTCTTGGACCCGCTGAGGCCGTCTTCCGCGAGGGGACGGCGAAGGAGGGTGGCACCGCGAGGAATGCGCCTCTCGCCCCTCACACAGGCAGTCGTGTGGGGTGCGGAGGCGCTTTTTGTTTTCAATGCCCAACAATCAAAGGAGGCCCTGTCCATGAACGCCATCCACTTGCGGATCCCCGGACCCACACCGATTCCGCCGCGCATCCAGCAAGCGATGCTCGCCCCGATGATCGGACACCGCAGCGGCGAGTTCAAGCGGCTGTACGCGGAGGTGACCAAACGGCTTCCCCCGCTTTTCGGCACGCGCCAGCGCGTGCTCGTCCTGACCGCCAGCGGTACGGCCGCCCTTGAGGCGGCGGCGGTCAACGCCGTGGCGCCGGGAGAAGAGGCCATCGTTGTGGTTACCGGCGCCTTTGGCGATCGCTTCGCCACCATCTGCGAGCGGTACGGCATCGTCACCCGCCGTCTGGAAATCGCCTGGGGCGAAGCCGCCGGACCCGACCAGTTGCGTGCCTTCCTGCGCCAGCACCCCAAGGCGAAGGCGGTGTTCCTCACCTACTGCGAGACGTCGACCGGTGTGCTCAACCCCGTGGCCGACCTGGCCCGCGTCGTGCGCGAGGAAAGCGAAGCCCTCGTTATCGTCGACGGTGTCAGCGCCATTGGAGGGGCGCCCTGCGACATGGACGCGTGGGGCCTCGACATCGTCGTCACCGGATCGCAGAAGGCACTGATGCTTCCACCGGGCCTGGCGCTCATCGCCGTCAGCGAGCGGGCATGGCACGCCATCGCCGAGAACCCCGCGCCGCGCTTCTACCTCGACCTCCTTGCCTACCGCCAATCGGCGGAGGACGCGTCCAGCCCGTACACGCCGGCCGTCTCCCTCTTCTTTGGCCTGCGCGAAGCACTGGCGATGATCGAGGAGGAGTCCCTTCCCAAGGTGATCGCCCGCCACGCATTGTTGCGCGACATGACGCGCGCGGCGATCCGGGCCCTAGGCCTCCCCCTCCTTGCCGACGACGCGGCGGCGTCGCCCACGGTCACCGCCGTCGGTCCCTTCGACGGCCGCGCCCTTGATCCAGAATCGCTGCGCGCCGTGCTGCGCCAACGCCACGGCCTCGTCCTCGCCGGCGGGCAAAAGAAGCTGAAAGGGCGCATCTTCCGCATCGGCCACATGGGCTGGTGCGCGCCCTACGACGTGCTCGCCGTCATCGCCGCACTGGAAACCGCACTGATCGAAGTCGGTTACCCCGTGGCCCTTGGCAGCGGGGTACAAGCAGCCCAGGAGGTGTACGTGAACCATGTATCGCGTGCTCATCACGGATCCGCTGTCTGACCAGGGAATCAAGCCGCTGCTCGAGGCCGACGGCGTCGAGGTAGACCAGCGTCTGGGCCTGACGGAAGACGAACTCATCCGCGTTATTCCCGAATACGACGCCCTCCTCGTCCGCAGCCAGACAAAAGTGACCGCCGCCGTCATCGACGCAGCGGAGCGGCTCAAGGTGATCGGGCGTGCCGGCGTCGGCGTGGACAACATCGACCTCCTGGCCGCCACACGCAAGGGAATCGTCGTCGTCAACGCGCCCGACGGCAACACGATCTCCACCGCCGAACACACCTTCGCCATGCTGATGGCCCTCGCCCGGCACATTCCCCAGGCCTGCGCCGCGCTCAAAGCGGGCACCTGGGACCGCAAGTCCTTCGTCGGCGTCGAGCTGGCCGGTAAAACCCTCGGCATCGTCGGCCTGGGGCGCATCGGGTCGGAGGTGGCCAAGCGGGCCAAGGCCTTCCACATGCGCGTGGTGGCCTACGACCCGTACTTGACCGAGGAGCGTGCCGCCAAGCTGGGCGTGGAGATGGCCGACCTCGACACCCTCTTTGCCGAAGCCGACTTCCTCACCGTGCACACGCCCCTGACGAAGGAGACGCGCCACCTCATCGGGCGCGACGCCTTCCGCAAGATGAAGGACGGCGTGCGCATCCTCAACTGCGCCCGCGGCGGGATCATCGACGAGGCTGCCCTGTATGAGGCGATCCGCGCGGGCAAGGTGGCCGGTGCCGCCCTCGACGTGTTTGAGGAGGAACCGCCGAAGGACAATCCTCTCGTGGACCTGCCGCAGGTGATCGTTACCCCGCACCTGGGGGCCTCCACCGTGGAAGCCCAGGAAAACGTGGCCCTCGACGTGTGCGAAGAGGTGCTGCACATCCTGCGCGGTGAGCCGTTTAAGAACGCCGTCAACCTGCCGTCCATCCCGGCACACGTAATGAAGAAGGTGGAGCCCTACTACGGGCTGTGCGAAAAGCTGGGCCGGCTTGTCGCCCACACGCTGGTCGGCGCGCCGCGGACGATCACGGTCACCTACTCCGGCGAGCTGACGGAGACGGATACCAGTTTCCTGACGCGATCCGTCCTGAAGGGCGTGCTGTCCTACCACCTGGGCGCGACGGTCAACTTCATCAATGCCCCACACCTGGCCAGGGAGCGCGACATCCGCGTCACCGAGCAAAAGTCCAACCAGCCGAGCGCCTTCACCAACCTGATCACAGTGGAAATCGCCTCGGCCCAGGAAACGCGCCGGGCATCGGGCACGTTGCTCAACGGCTTCGGCCCGCGGATCGTCAAGATCGACGGCTACTCCGTAGACGTGGCCCCGGAAGGCCACCTCATCCTCATCCGCCACTACGACCGGCCCGGGGTCATCGGCCGCGTGGGGACCGTCCTCGGCCAGCACGGAATCAACATCGCCACGATGCAGGTCAGCCGCCGTGACGTCGGTGGACACGCGATGATGATCCTCACCGTGGACAAGCCCGCTTCCCCCGACGTCCTCGACACCCTCGGCGAGCTGGACGAGATCCGCAGCGTGATGGAAATGGAATGGTAAGGAAACACCAACGGGGAGCCCCGCTTCGGCTCCCCGTTTTCGCTGCCCCTACCGGTGGCTGCCTTCCAGGTCCCGCATCATCATCATGTAACGGTGGTAGGCCATCAGGCACTCGTAATAGGCACGCATACAGCGGTAATAGGCGCACATTTCCTGCGGATGGGGCATGCCCATGTACCCCGGAGTTCCCGCGTCATAGCCCCCGTAGGGCATCGGCGCGCCGTAGGGCATCATCGCCCCCCCGTAATGCGAATCGTCTCGCGTGCATGGCGAACCGGCATGCGCGCTGGGGGCATCGTCCCAACGGTGGTCGGTTGGATACATGGGCGCACCGTCCATAGGATGATGGTGCGACGGTTCTGCCGCCGACACCCTGTCGTGCTCGTGTCGATCCCGCTTGGCTTCCATCCTGGTCCCTCCCGTGGTAATTGGCCTACGACACTTCTACCTTATGCAGGCCCTCGGCCCGTGTCACGGGAGGGACGCGTTTTAGGCTCTTGCCCATCCTCCTCACCGCTGCCCGTGCGCGGGAAAAACATGGTGAAACGGGTCCCCTCGCCCACCTTGCTGCTGACGGTAATCGACCCGCCATGGGCGTCCACCAGGTTCTTGACGATGGCCAGGCCCAATCCGGTACCCGCCTGCCCCCGCGTGCGCGCCTTGTCCGCCTTGTAGAAGCGCTCGAAAATAAAGGGCAGGTCGTCTTCCGGAATGCCCACACCCGTGTCAACCACATCGATCCACACGCCGGTGCCCTCGTCGCGCAGGCGCACCAGCACCGTTCCCCCGGGCGGCGTGTAGCGGAAGGCGTTGTCGAGGAGATTGGTCAGGATCTGTTCCAGCCGGTCGGGATCGACGTGCAAGGGTCCGATATCGCCCACTGCCTCAGCCTTCAGGGTAATGCCCTGCTCCCGTGCCATGGCGGCAAATTTCCGGAGCAGGCGGTCAATCCACGGCACCGGGTCGATCTCCTGCCGGTCGAGCTGGAAGGAGCCGGCCTCCATCCGTGCCAGGTCCAGCAGGTCGTTGACCAGGCGCCCCATACGTCGCGTCTCTTCATAGATGACGCGGGCCATCTCCTTGCGTTCCTCCGGTGTGGCCGCGATGTCGTCGATCATTGCCTCGCTGTAGCCCTGAAGCATGGCCAGCGGCGTACGCAGCTCATGGGAGACGTTGGCAATGAAATCCTTGCGCAGCTTGTCGAGACGCCGCTCCTCGGTCATATCCCGCAGCACGGCCACCGCGCCACGCACGTCATCACGGTCGTACAGCGGCGCCATCACGACCGACCAGATGCGGCCTTGCACCTGCAAATCGGTGGACAGCTCGCGCTTGTCGCGCATCACGCGCTGGAAGAGACCCAACAGCGGCGTGGGGAGTGCGGCGTCGTCGCCTTCCTGCCAGGCGCGCAGGATGCGTTCGGCCGGCGGATTCGTCAGTACCACACGCCCATCGCGGTCGACGGTGATCACGCCGTCCGCCATGCTGCGCAAAATACTGGCCAGCTGCTCCTTTTCCCGCTGCAGGGCGTGGATGGTTTCGTCCAGTTGGTTGGCCAGGCGGTTGAAGGTGCGCGCCAAATCCCCGATCTCGTCACGCGTGCGGATCGGTACCCGCGCGTCGAAGGCGCCCTGCGCCATGCGATCGGCCGCCTTCTTCATCAGCCGTAGGGGCTCGGTGATGCGCGTGGAAAGGAAAAAGGCGAAGAACGTGGTCAGCACGATGCAGATGCCGGCCGCGTACAGCAAGAGCCGCCGGATATGCGTCATGGTGTTTTCCACGTCTTCCAGCGTGCGGTAGAGAATGAAGGCCCCATACGTCCCGTCGCCGAGCGGCACCGGTTCACCGACGGCGACGATCTCTTGCGCAACCGGCGCACCCCCGGCGTTGCCGTCCCCCTCGACGACGGGAAAGCGCCCGCGCACCACCACTTCCTTGCCCTTCAGCACCTCCTGCAGGTCGGTGTGACCCAGGAGCGCCTCCAGGGGCACCTCCGGCACCGAAGCGCGGCGACGCGGCCGGTCGTCCAGCAGCACACGCTTCGGCTTCTCCTGGCTGTCCAGGCCGATCACGACGAGCCGCGTATCGTGGGCTTCCACCACCGACCGCGCCAGCCGGGTGACGTCCTGGCGGTCCGGGCTTTCGACCACCATCGCAACCAGTTGCTCGGCCAAATGCTTCAGGTCATTCGACTGCTTCTCATAAAAGTACCGGTCTAAAA
>PKQU01000279.1 GCA_017577925.1 Bacillota bacterium | reverse complement strand
AACGAACAAAACGCCCCTCACCCCGGCATTGGGGCGAGAGGCGATTGGCCTCACGCGGTACCACCCAACTTCCCCGTCCCTTCGCAGGGCACGGGCTCGGTGCGTGCGCCTACCGCGCACGCCTCCCATAACGCGGGACGCGCCGCTCCCTCAGCCTCGCGCCGGCGCCGCGCACAGGTACGGGCGCCTTACGCCAGGGGTCGAAAGCGGGTCTCCGGGGCCATCTTCGCCGCGCCGTCCGATACCGGCTCTCACCCCACCCGGCTCTCTGGAATCGGCCATGCGCAGCTACTCTCCCCATCCTCGACGATCACCGTATGCCGTTTGTCCGAAAAACCACCTGTCCCATACTTATCCAGTACAGTACACCAGCAGTGGCCACGCTGTCAAGGTGACGCGAGAGGCGCGTGGAGGCGGCACGCCGCACGCCGGCTCCCGGCGCCTGGTTCTACGCCTTGGGACGATCGTACATCGCGCAGAAGGGCGTAGAAAGCTTGCGAATCTTCCCCGCCTGGGCCAAGCGGTCCAACTCGCTCTTCAGCCGGGTCACGTCCCATGACACGCCGAGGGTCTTGTTGACGTCGAGGAGGACATCCATGAGCGCCGTCTCGTAAATGGGCACGTGGCGCAGCAGCAGGTCTACCAGCGCCTCGTCTTCCCGCGCCCGCATTTCGTCCAACTCGTCGAAAGGGTTGACCGTGTGCGGGCTCTTCGTGTGCGCCAGGCGAATGCGCACCGGAAGGGTCCGCCCGAACACAGCCGACGAGACGAAGGCGTCCCCCGAACGCAGGTACGGCAGACGCCCCGCTTCCTCCGGCGTAAGATCGGTCTCCTCGCGGATGGTGGCGATGTCGGTCCCACGCACGGTGCGGAAGACCACCTTCGTGTTGAGCTGCGCGGTGATCGTCTCGTCGAGAAGTGTCGGCCGCTGCGTGGCCAGGATAAGGAAGACGCCGTATTTGCGGCCTTCCTGGGCGATTTCCGTGAGGATGGGTTTGGCTGGCTTTTCCGCACCCTTGGGGGCGAAATTGTGGGCTTCATCGGTCACGATGACGAAGGGCGGGAAGTAAGGGGCCTGGCGCTGCTTGAGCCGCGCGTCGCGCCAGTCGCGCCGGCGGTGGTAAAGGGTGCTGATCACGGACGAGGCAAACACCTGCAGCACCCACAGCGGCCCTTGCACGACGACCAGCTTGCCGGCGGTCAGGGCCCGCTCGATCGGCGCGATGTTGTGGGCAAACAGCCCGGCCTGCTTGAGCCGCCACAGCCGCCACAGGATCCCGCGCACCGAGGCGAGGGGTAGGCTGCCGTATTCCGCGAGGAGCCGCAGCCGATCCTCGAGGCGTTCGCGGGCCAACGGGTCTTCCTCCGCCTTGAGCCGCTTCTCCAGGCCCTGTCGCCCTTCTTCCAACGCCTCGGCCAAGGCGCTGACGCGGGCCTCAAAGGACTCCACGCTGTCCCTTCGCCGGTGGAGCGTCTGCACGGCATTGGCCATGGCATCGGTCAGCGCGCCCGCCGCGCCGAGCAGGTTCTCCACTTCCCGGGTGGTCAGGGTGGAAAAATCGATGC
>PKQU01000012.1 GCA_017577925.1 Bacillota bacterium | reverse complement strand
GCCGTCAACCGAACGAGAAGGGAGGTTGCGGGGTGGAACCCATTGATGATGTGGCCAAGTTGGCCAAGGCGCTAGGCCATCCCATCCGCGTGTGCATCCTTGACATGTTGCTGGCCAAACGACGGTTTTGCGGTGACTTGGTGGCCCTCCTGGGCTTGGCACAGTCTACGGTCTCGCATCATCTGAAGATCTTGCGCGAAAGCGGCCTGGTCTTGGCCCAGGAGCAGGGCACCTGGGTGTGTTACGAGGTCAACCGCCAACGGCTTTACGATCTCCGGAACCACCTGGATCGGTGGTTGGCCGGTGAGAAGATGTGTGGCGGGTTCCCCCCGGAAATCGGGCGCCCCCGTTCGAATGCGTTACAACGGGACGGCGCGAAAGGAGGGAAACCGTGAGGGGCTGGGTCCTGATTGGATTGGCGCTCATGGTGACGTGTTTCTTGGTTGTGGCGGGCGGTGTGGTGGCCGTCTACGCCTTGGGCAACGCGTGGCTCGACGAACGCCAGCTTGACGCGGCCGAGGCGTCGGTGGTCTACGATATCGACGGCAAGGAAGTGGCCCGCTTGTACGTGCAAAACCGGGAGAAGGTTTCCCTTGACCGCATCCCGGACCACCTGAAAAACGCGGTCATTGCCACGGAGGATCGCCGGTTTTACGAGCATTACGGTGTCGACCTGTGGGGCGTGATGCGCGCGCTGTACAAGGACATTCTGGCCATGGAGAAGGTGGAAGGGGCCAGCACGATTACCCAGCAGCTGGCGCGCAACGCGTTCTTGTCGTATGAGAAGACGTGGCTGCGAAAAACGAAGGAGGCCATTTTGGCCTTTGCCATTGAACGCCGTTACTCCAAAGAAGAGATCCTCGAGATGTATCTCAACTACATCTACTTTGGGAACGGCGCCTACGGCGTGCAAGCCGCTTCGGAGCTCTACTTCGGGAAAGATGTCTCCGAGCTGACCCTCGACGAGGCGGCGCTGTTGGCCGGCATGCCCAAAGCGCCGAACCGCTACAACCCCTTTAAGAATCCCGAGGCGGCCAAGGAACGCCGCAATCTCGTCCTCCGGCTGATGGAGGAACAGGGGTATATCACCCCGGCCGAACGGAAACAGGCCGAACAGCAGCCCATCCACGTGGTCAGGCCGAAGAAGGAGCGCGAGCCGTACAACGCCTACCTTGACTACATTATCGAGGAAGCCGAGAAGCGTTACGGCATTACCGAAGAGGAGCTGCTTCGCGGCGGTTACCACATCTATACCAACCTGGTGCCGAGCATGCAGCGGGTGGTGTACGAGAAGTTCAGCGACGACTCGCTGTTCCGGTACAAAAAGCGCGAAAAGGAACCGCTGCAGGCCAGTATGGTCATCCTGAATGCCAAGACGGGCGGCATCGCCGCCATTGCCGGCGGTCGCGACTACGTGCGCAAAGGGCTGAACCGCGCCGTGGACATCAAGCGCGACCCCGGTTCGGCCATCAAGCCGCTCGTTGTGTATGCCCCGGCTCTTGAAGAGGGCTGGTCGCCGTACGATTTGTTGCCTGACAAGCCGATGACCTTTGGGCGTCAAAAGTACCAGCCGAAGAATTACGACCGCAGGTACCGCGGCCAAGTGACGATGATCGAGGCCGTGCGCATGTCGATCAACGTACCCGCCGTGTGGCTGCTGAACCAGATCGGGGTGGAGACGGGCTATCGGTATGGTCGGGCCTTTGGCCTCCCCTTGCCGGAAAACGTCGCCAACCCGGAACATTACTCCCTGGCATTGGGCAGCGGTGTCGGCGTTTCGCCTCTGCACATGGCGCAGGCGTACGCGGCATTGGCCAACGGGGGCGTATGGACCGAAGCCCACGCCATTCGGAAGATCACCAGCCACGACGAACAGCTGATCGTGGAGGCCAAACCGGATACCCGCCGGGTGTTGTCCCCCAAATCGGCGTACTACATGACGGAAATGCTGCAGGAGGTCGTTCGCTCCGGGACAGGGAAATCTGCCTACTTCGGCCGCCCGCTGGCCGGCAAGACCGGGACCACGCAAAATTCCCGCGACGCGTGGTTCGTCGGCTATACGCCGACATGGGTGGGGGCGGTGTGGACCGGATTTGACAAGAACGTAGAAGGTGTGGAAATTAACGGGGGGAAAACGGCGGCGCCCATTTTCCGGGCCGTGATGCGTGAGGCGCTGCGGGGAACGAAATGGGAGGACTTCAAACGCCCGGAAGGCACCAAGCCGCTGAATCCGCCCGTGGCGCTCAAGCCGGTAAGCGGCCTTACCGGAGAGATCAAGGTGACGCCGAATCTCACGGTCCACATCACCCTGCGCTGGACGCCCTTCGACGACAAGCGCGTGCGCTACCGCGTATACGAGCTGACGTCCGATGGCCGGCGGATCGCACGGGGCGAGACCGGTGGCGGTGTATGGTCGTACGAGACGCCCACCATACAGTCGGAATACCGATTTGAAGTGGTGGCGGTGAATCCGGAGACCAACAAAGAGGGGCCGCCAGCCGGTCCGATCACGCTGTCGCTCGCGCCCTTCTTGGCTCCGGACGGCTCCTTGAAGCCGCCAGCGCCGGAGATGCCGAGCGATCAACCGCTGCAAGAAGAGGACCAACCGGCAGAACCAGGCGACAATCTGCAGCCGTCACCGGGGCAACCGTCGCCGGGGCCGGGTCGGTCGCCCGGTCAAACGCAGCCCCAACAACCGCCGAATCAACCGCCGTCAACTCCCCCGGAGAATAAGAGCGGATTGTTGCCCAAGCCCGGAAACCCGCCGCAACCCCCGGGCACGGGCACCGGCGGATCTCGGGAAAGCCGCTCGGAACGGTCGAGGGATTCGCGTGTCTTGCAGGACACGCACGGGTAGACAAGCGGTCGGCTCCGTGATAAGATGAGAATACAATCCAGCGTTGACAACGATAGAGGAAGGCGCGTAGAAGCAGGTGCCTGTCGCTGCGGCGACGGGTGAAAAGGGAAGTCCGGTGCAAATCCGGCGCGGACCCGCCACTGTGAGTGGGGAGCGAACCGCGAGCAGCCACTGCGACAACGGTCGCGGGAAGGCGCGGGGAGCGAGGATCCACGAGCCAGGAGACCTGCCTGCTTCGACGGCACCTTTAACCTACGGGATCCTAGGGAAAGGTGCTCGCATGGGACAACGCCCGGCTTTGTTGCGGGCAGCACGGCTTGTTGTTGCCTGGGCAACAATCGAGTGGGACGTGCGGTTTTGCGCATCCGTTGCGAGCCTATCCACCTTTCCCGGTTGGATAGGCTCGCTTTCGTTTGTGTGGCGGCGTGGACGGCCGAGAGGTGGGAGCGGCGGTCAGGTTAGTTCGACGGAAGATTAGGTATTATCAATTATTTGTAAAGATTTTTAACATAAAGGAAAAACATGGGCCACCTGGAGGTTAACCGGTGGCAGCGGGAAACCGGGAATCCGGGTGTGACGGCGAGGAAGGAGGAGGGCAGATGAGGGCAGAACGCGGAACTTCACATGGCAAGCTGCTTATCGTCGGTTTCGGTCCCGGAAGCCGTGCGCACATGACCGAACGGGCGCGGCAGGCGATCGAGGAAAGCGAGGTCGTCATCGGCTACAACACCTACGTTGACCTGGTTCGCGACATGCTGGCTGACCAGAAAATCATCCGCACGGGGATGACCGAGGAAGTGAGCCGGGCACGGGCCGCCGTGCGCGAAGCGAAGGCAGGCAAGACGGTGGCCGTCATCTCGAGTGGCGACGCTGGCGTGTACGGCATGGCCGGGCTGATCTTTGAGGTGCTGGTGGCAGAAGGCTGGCGGCCGGGGGAGAACCCCGACGTTGAAGTCATCCCGGGGATTTCCGCCGCCCAGTCGTGCGCTTCGCTCCTCGGCGCACCCTTGATGCACGATTTCGTCTGCATCAGCCTCAGCGACCACCTCACGCCATGGTCACTGATTGCCCGGCGTGTGGAACTGGCGGCCCAGGGCGATTTCGTCATCGTCCTGTACAATCCGAAGAGCGGTCGACGAACCCGGCAGATTGTGGAAACGCAACGCATCCTGCTCCGCTACCGCCGTCCCGATACGCCGGTGGGCCTGGTGAAGAGCGCCTACCGCCAGCGGCAGCGCGTGGCGATCACCACACTGGAAAACCTGCTCGACGAAGACATCGGCATGTTGACCACCGTGATCATCGGCAATTCCACCACGTTCGTCCATGCGGGGCTGATGATCACCCCGCGGGGGTACCAGCGCAAGTACACCCTCTCCCGCGACGAGCAGCCCCTCGCGCTCCACGAGCGATTGCGACCGGAGGCGGAACCGTGGTCGCTGGAGGCCCGTATCGGCGGGGAGCGGGACGCGACGGGTGGTGGAACGCGGGAGGCCGCGGCCGCGACGGTACCGAACGGCTCCGCCGCAACCGTGGCGTTATCACCTGGAGCGTTCACCACCGCTTCGGACGAGCCGCGTACCGTGCTGGAGATGGCCGTTTCGCCGGGTGTAGCGAACAAGCGCTTTAGGCCGCACCAGCTCCTGCTCCTTGCCGAGCTGGCCGGCGAACGGGGCGAACTGGTGTACACGCCGGACCACTGCATCGTGCTGCGCCTCGCCGACGTGCCGGATGGGGAAGCCGTGCGCCGGCGGCTAGAGGCGGCGGGCCTGCGTGTGCTGCCCGTCGGCAACGTGGTGCGGGTGAAGGCGTGTGACTTTTGCGACGGCAAAAGGGCGGATTCCATTCCCTACGCCGAAGCGCTGGCCCGGCGCCTGGAGGGCCTGCCGGTAGAAAAGGAGCTGAAGATCGGTTTCAACGGCTGTGGCATGGCTTGCTACGGCGCGATACAAGAGGACATCGGCATTGTCTACCGGCGTGGAGCCTTCGACCTGTTTCTCGGGGGCAAGACCGTGGGCCGCACCGCTCACCCGGCGCAGAAGGTGGCCGAGGGCATCCCGCCGGAAGAACTGGTCGACCTGGTGGCACGCATCGTGGAGGCGTACCGAACCCATGCCCATCCCGGCGAACGCTTCCACAAGTTCTTCAAGCGGCGGGGAGCGGCGGGGTTCCGCTGGCAGTCCGATGTCGGAACCGCCCAGGCCGAAGCGCCCGTGTGCGGGGAATAAGGGGGCCGGAGCAGCCCGGAGGGGCAATGGGTTCAGGACGGTTACGGAGGAAGGAGGAGCGGAACGTATGAGCCATTCACTGGCATGGGCGGCGCCGCAGCGGCCGGGGGGCTTGGAAGGGGCGCGGAGATTTTTGGCGCAGGCGAAGGCGGAGCAAACGGCGGTCCTCTTTGTCGGGCATGGCAGCCGTGACCCGGAGGGCAACGCCGAGTTGTTGCGGTTCACGGCCGCCTTGGCCTCGCGCCTTTCTGTGCCCATCGTTGAGACGGGGTTTCTGGAACTGACGCGACCGACCATTGCCGAGGGGATCGCGCGCTGCGTTGACCGTGGGGCGGCGCATGTGGTTGTCGTGCCGATTAGCCTCTTTGCCGCCGGCCACGCCAAGCTGCACATCCCGGCGACCATCGACGAGGCCCGGGAGCGGTATCCGTCGGTGCGCTTCACCTACGCCCGTCCCGTGGGCGTGCACGATAAGGTGCTGGCCATCTTGCTCGACCGCCTGCGTGAGGCGGGCTTTTCCCCCGACGATCCCGATCGGGAGGAAACGGCGGTGCTGGTGGTGGGGCGCGGGTCGAGCGATCCCGACGCCAACAGTGATCTTTTCAAAATCAGCCGGCTGCTGTGGGAACGGACACGCGTGGGGTGGGTGGAGACGGCCTTCGCCGGCGTCACGGCGCCGCTTCTGGAGGAGGGGCTGGCACGCTGCGTGCGTCTGGGAGCCACACGCATTTTTGTCGTGCCGTATTTCCTGTTCACGGGTGTCCTGATCCGGCGCATGGCCGAGCAGGTGGCGGCCTTCGCCGCGCGGCATCCCGACCGGCAGGTTCGATTGGCGCGGTATTTCGGGCTGCATCCCCTCATCGGCGACATCCTCCTCGAGCGGGCCGAGGAGGCGCTGCGTGGTGAAGTGCGCATGAGTTGCGACCTGTGCGCATACCGGTTGGCCGCGAAAGCCGGCTCTTCCCACCATGCCCATGACCATCATGATCCCCATCCGCACCCTCACGGGGAGAGGGTCGCGGGAAAGGAGGAGGCCCGATGATCTTTGTGCTCGCCGGAACGAGCGATGCGCGGCAGCTTGCCGTGGGCCTGGTGCGTGCGGGCTTTCCCGTTCTCGCGTCCACGGCCACCGAAAACGGGGCGCGCGAGTTGGAGAAGGACGGCGTGGCGGTGCGGTGGGGCCGGCTCGATGAGCGAGCCATGGCTGCCCTGCTGAAAGCGCGCGGGGCGCGCCTTGTCCTCGATGCCAGCCATCCCTTCGCCGAGGAGGCGCACAAGACGGCCATGCGGGCGGCCGAGGCGGTGGGCATCCCCTACCTCCGCTACGAGCGGCCGTCGCAGGAGGACGAGGTGGCACACGATCCCCTCGTCACCGTTGTCGACTCCTATGAAGCGGCGGCGGAGGAAGCGCTCCGGCGCAAGGGAACGGTTTTCCTCACCACCGGAAGCAAGACGCTGGCCTTGTTTGCCGAAAAGCTCCAGGGTGATCCGGCCATCCGCCTTGTCGTGCGCGTGTTGCCGACCGTGGAGAACCTGGAGCTGTGCCGTCGCCTTGGCATTGAACAAAAGAACATCATCGCCATGCAGGGACCCTTTTCCCAATCCCTCAACCGCGCCCTGTACGAACATGTCAAACCGGACGTGATTGTCACCAAAGAGAGCGGGAAGGAAGGGTCGGTGACGGAAAAGTTCGGCGCGGCGCGGGAGATGGGCATTCCCGTCATCCTCATTCGCCGCCCGCGCCTTTCGTACGGCCGGGTGTACACCGCCTTCGACGCGGTGCTGGAGGCCGTCTCCCATTTCTATGGCAATCGGAGGGAGGGGCGATGAACCGCCTTCATCCCGGCAAATGGGCCTTGGCGCTCGGACTTGCCCTCTGGTGGGGGATGGGTGTTCCGTCTGAAGCGCACGCCATGCACATCATGGAAGGATTTTTGCCGGTGGAGTGGTGTCTCGTTTGGGCTGCGCTTTTTCTGCCCTGGTTTCTCGCCGGGCTGTATGCCGTCCGCCGGACCATCCGCCAACACCCGGAACGCAAACTGCTCTTCGCCCTGGCCGGCGCCTTCATGTTCGTCCTTTCGGCGCTCAAAATCCCCTCCGTGACGGGCAGCAGTTCGCATCCGACGGGCACGGGGCTGGGCACGGTGCTCTTTGGACCTCTGCCGATGGCTGTCCTCGGCACCGTCGTCCTGTTGTTTCAGGCGCTCTTGCTGGCCCACGGCGGGCTCACGACCCTCGGCGCGAACGCCTTCGCCATGGCGGTTGTCGGCCCGCTGGTGGCCTACGGGGCTTACCGGCTTCTGTCACAACAACCCAAAGGTCGCAAAGCGGGGTGGTTTCTGGCGGCATTCCTTTCCGATCTGGTCACCTACTTGGTCACCTCCCTGCAGCTGGCGTTGGCCTTCCCCTCCCCGGTCGGCGGTGTGACGGCCTCCTTTTTGAAATTTGCCGGGATCTTCGCCGTGACCCAGATCCCGCTCGCCGTCAGCGAGGGGGTGCTCACCGTTCTCTTGCTGGATTGGGTTGCGAAGCACCCGCAACACGACCAACTTGAGGCGATAAGGGGCCGCCTCGAACAGGAAGGAGGAAGTGGGTGAGATGTCTCGCACCTCCATCCGATTCGGCATTGTCTTGGTTCTCCTGTTGGGATTCGGGCCGTTGTGGTGGGCCCGCGGCGCCGAATTTTCCGGGACCGACGAACGGGCGATGGAAGCGATCCGGTCCGCCGCCCCGGGCTATACGCCCTGGGTCCAGCCGTTGTTCGATCCCGCCGGCAGTGAAGTGGAAACCCTGCTCTTTTCCCTGCAAGCGGGGATCGGTGGCGGCATTCTCGGCTACGTGATGGGGTGGTACCGGGGGAGGGGGTCGACTCGGAAGGAGAACGAAGAAACCGGCGATGCGGGCACGACAGCTTGACGGTCTCGCGTATCTCAACCGCCTCACCCGCTGGTCTCCCGCCTGGAAAGCGGGATTTGCCCTCGCCACCCTCATGGTTTGCCTGGCCGGCGATTGCCTCGTCCAAGCCCTGATCGGCCTGTGGATGGGCGTGTGGACGGTGGGATACGCCGGCATTCCGCTCAAGGTCTACGTGCGCTTGCTGCTGTTGCCCGCCGCCTTTCTGGCGGCCGGCGCGCCGGCCTTTCTGCTCCACGTCTCCGCGCCCGGCGTCGCCCCCGGGACCGCGGGGGCCTTTCTCGCCGCGTGGACCGCTTTGGGGTGGGAATGGTCTGTATCCCTCCAGGGACTCCAGGCTTACGGGCAAGCGGTCCTCCGGGCGATGGCCGCTGTCACGTGCCTGTACTTTTTGTTGCTGACCTGTCCGGTGACGGATCTTGTCACCCTTTTGCGCCGATGGGGAGTGCCGGCTGTGCTGACCGATTTGCTCAGCTGGACCTACCGGTTTGTGTTTGTCCTTCTCGAGGTTTCGGAACGGCGATACGTTGCGATGACGGCCCGGGGCGGATTTCCCGGGGGCCGGCGCTCGTTGCGGGACGCAAGCCGGTTGGCTGCCCACCTGCTCCAGGACGTGAAGCGGCAGTACCACCGCAGTTCATTGGGGCTGGCCTCCCGCAACGACACCGGCGTGTTTCGCGTCCTCCCCCGCTCTTATTGCCGGCCCGCGCCCCGCTACATGATGGAAGCGATCGCCGGGTTGGTCGTGCTTGCCCTATGGGTGCTCTGGAGGGGATGAACGGATGACGTGGATCTTGGAATTTGACGATGTGGACTTTGCGTACCCCGATGGCGAGGAAGTGGCGGTTTTCCGCGGCCTTTCCCTGCGCGTCCCGTCTGGAAGCCGCTGCGCGGTGCTCGGCCGAAACGGCTCAGGAAAATCCACCCTGTTTCTCCTCGCCAACGGGATTCTACGTCCGCAGCGCGGCACCGTACGGTTCCGCGGGACGCCTTTGCGGTACAGCCGCCGTTCCTTGGCGGCCCTGCGCCGCCGGGTGGGGTTGGTGTTTCAAGATCCGGAACAGCAGATCGTCGCCAACACGGTGGCGGAAGATGTGTCGTATGGCCTGTTCAATCTGGGCATTGCGGAAAACGAAGTTGCGCGGCGGGTCGAAAAAACCCTCGCGCGGTTCGGCCTGACGTCCCTGGCCGACCGGCCGATCCACCGGCTCAGCCTCGGGCAGAAAAGATGGGTGGCCCTGGTCGGGGTGATGGCCATGGAACCGGACGTGTTGCTTCTGGATGAACCGACGGCGTTTCTGGACCGTCCCCATGTATCCACCCTATTGGCTCACTTGGCGGAGATTCACCGCCAGGGGACCACCGTGCTCATGGCCACCCACGACGTCGACGTGGCGTTCGCCTGGGCCGATTGGATCGTGGTCCTGCATGCGGGGCGTGCGGTCCATGAGGGACCTCCGGGCGACCTGGCTTCGCATCCCAACGTGTTGCGACGGTATGGCCTGGGCGTTCCCCACGGGTATTGGTTGCGTCGCGCGTGGCGGGCGCAGGTTGCGGCGGATGCCGAGGCCGGCTCCGCCGAAGAGGACCTGGCGATCGTCCAATGGTTGATGAGCCTGGAAAGAACATCGGTGCATGCTTGAAGGAGGGACCGCCGATGGCGTTCAAGCCCCCGACCACACAGCCGAAGGAGATTGAAGCACGGAGTTTTGCCATCATCGCCGAGGAATTGGGACCCCACCCCTTTACCCCGGCACAGTTTTCCGTCGTCCAGCGCGTCATTCACGCCACCGCCGATTTCGAGCTGGGGAGAAGCCTCGTTTTCCACCCGCGGGCGATCGAGACGGGGATCCGCGCCATCCGCGCCGGCAAGCCGGTCATCGCCGACGTGCAGATGGTCCAGGCGGGCATCAACAAGGCGCGCTTGGCCCGCTATGGCGGGGAGGTGCGCGTGCACATCGCCGATCCCGACGTGGTGGAGGAGGCCAAGCGGCTGAACACGACGCGGGCCATTGCGGCCATGCGTAAGACGGCGCGGGAGACGGACGGGGCCATCTTCGCCATCGGCAACGCCCCGACGGCGCTTCTTGAGCTGATTCGCCTGATCGAGGAGGAAGGCGTGCGTCCGTCGCTGGTGATCGGCGTGCCGGTGGGGTTCGTGTCGGCGGCGGAGTCGAAGGAAGCGCTGCGCCAGTTGAGGGCCGACGTGCCGTATATCACGAACATCGGCCGCAAGGGGGGCAGCCCGGTGGCCGTGGCCATTGTCAACGCCCTGGCGCTCCTTGCCGACGTGCCCGATCACCGGGTGTGAGCGTACTGCGGAGGGAAGGGGGGAGGGGGCATGGCGATTCCCAGGGCAGGTGCTGACGAGACCACGGCCGCGTTGGGGAAGCGACGCGCCGCTGCCGGCGCGGGTGACGGCGGCGAGCCGTCGGCCAGACCGCTGCGACATGGCTACACCACGGGGGCCTGCGCCGCCGCGGCGACGAAGGCGGCGACGCTGGCGCTGGTGACGCAGCGGCCGGTGGCGGCCGTGACGATCCCCCTCCCCGCCGGCATCGAGGCGACTTTTCCGGTGGAAGACCTGTCCTACTCGGCCGACGCGGCCCGGTGCTGTGTGGTGAAGGACGCCGGCGACGATCCCGACGTCACCCACGGGGCGCGCATCTATGCCACGGTGGCGTGGCGGGATGAGCCGGGTGTCGACATCGATGGCGGGCCGGGGGTGGGGCGGGTGACGCGACCGGGCCTGCCGGTGCCGGTGGGCGAGGCGGCCATCAATCCCGTACCGCGGCGCTTGATCCGCGAGGCGGCGGAAGAGGTGCTGGCCGCCCACCGGGTGGGGCGCGGCGTGCGCGTGGTGATCTCGGTCCCCGGCGGCGAGGAGATGGCCCAGAAGACGCTCAACCCGCGCCTGGGCATCGTTGGCGGCGTCTCCATCCTCGGCACGCGGGGCATCGTTGTGCCCTATTCCACCGCCGCCTACAAGGCCAGCGTGGCCCAGGCCATTCGCGTGGCCAAGGCCAACGGCTGCGACCATCTCGTCCTCACCACCGGCGGACGCAGCGAAACCTATGCTCGCGCCCGCTTTCCCCACTTGCCCGAGGTGGCCTTTATCCAAATGGGCGACTTCGTGGGCTTTGCCCTCCAGCACTGCCGCAAGCAAAACGTTGCCCGCGTTTCCCTCGTGGGGATGATGGGGAAGTTTTCCAAGGTAGCCTGCGGGGTGATGATGGTGCACGCCAAGAGCGCACCGGTCGATTTCGCGTTCTTGGCCCGCTTGGCCGCAGAGGCCGGGGCGCCGCCTGAGCTGGTCGAAGCGGTGCGCGCGGCGAACACGGCGAACCAGGTGGGCGATCTCATGCGCGAGGCGGGCTGTGCCGCCTTTTTCGCGCGACTGGCCGAGGCCATAAGCCGCCAGTGCCTGCGCCACGTGGGGGGTGGCCTGGTCGTCGAGACGGTGCTCGTGACGCTGGACGGCGAAGACCTCGGGAGGGCGGTTGTCGATGGAACAGAACCGACAAGCGGAACGGACTGACGCGTTCGGGGTGGGAACGGCTCCTGCGCAGAAAGGAGGGAAGGGATGCGGGGAGGGCGGGGCACAGCGCCGTGCCCCCATCCGCGTTCTCGGCATCGGTGCCGAAGGTCCGGCGGGCTGGAGCGAGCGCTACCGCCGGTGGACAGAGGAGGCCGACATCCTTGTCGGGGGCGAGCGGCAGCTGGCGTTCTTTCCGCAGTTTCGCGGGGAGAAGTGGATGCTCAAAAACGGCCTCGGCGAGGTGGTGGAGCGGCTTTCCGCCCTGCCGCCGGGGCGGAAGGTCGTCGTCCTCGCCTCGGGCGATCCCCTCTTTTACGGCATCGGCGCGTATCTTGTAAGCAAACTGGGTCGCGAGCGGGTCGAGATCCATCCTCACCTCAGCGCGGTGCAGCTGGCCTTTGCCCGCATGGGGGAAACCTGGCACGACGCCGTGTTCGTCAGCGCGCACGGGCGGTCCCTCGACGGTCTGGCGGAGAAGGTGCAACACGCCAAGAAGGTGGCCATCCTCACCGACGACGTCAACACACCGGCCGCCGTGGCCCGCCATTTGCTTGCGGCTGGCGTTGACGGCTACAGGGCCTTTGTCGGGGAGAACCTCGGTGCCGCCGACGAGCGGTGCACGTGGTGGGACGACCTGCGCGCATTGGCCGAGGCCCAATTTGCCCCCCTCAATGTCGTCGTGCTGCTGCGGAAGGAGGCGAAGGCGACGGGAAAACGTGAGGCCTTCTCCGTGGCGGACGCCCGGCCGCCGGCGGCTGCCGGGCCTGCCGAACGTCCTCCAGCCGGAGTTCCGGATGCCTTCGCGTTCCTCGGCATCCCCGACGATGCCTTTGCCCAGCGCAAACCGGACAGGGGGCTGATCACAAAGAAGGAGGTGCGCGTGATTAGCCTGGCCGAACTGCGCATCCGGTCCGACAGCGTGGTGTGGGACATCGGGGCGGGCACCGGCTCGGTGGCCATTGAGGCGGCCGGATTGGCGCCGGAAGGACAAGTGTTCGCCATCGAGAAGAATGCTGAGGACGTGGCCAACCTTCGCGAAAATGTGCGCCGGTCTGGGCGGCGGGTAACCGTCGTCCACGGCACGGCGCCGGAAGGCCTCAACGCGTGGCCCGATCCCGACGCCGTTTTCATCGGCGGGACGGGGAAACAGATGGCGGCCATTCTCGATGTCGTGGCGACACGGCTCAAACCGGGCGGCCGCGTCGTGCTGAATGCGGCGACGCTGGAAAACCTGCACGAGGCCTACGCGGGGCTCGCCGCGCGGGGATTTGCGGTGGAAGTGCGCCTGGTGCAGGTAGCACGCTCGAAGCCGATCCTGGACATGACGCGTTTCGAAGGGCTCAATCCCGTGTTCATATTGACGGCGTACCGAAAGGGGGAACCCACATGACGCGCGTGGGAACGCTGTACGGCATCGGCGTCGGGCCGGGCGACCCGGAACTGATCACAGTAAAGGGGCTGCGCATCCTGCGCGAGGTCCCCGTGGTCGCCTATCCGAAGACGCGCATGGGCAAACCGAGCTACGCCTATGGCATTGTGGAGCGGTATCTCGATCCCCAGCGACAGGAGCTGCTCGGCCTCGTCTTTCCCATGACCCGTGACCGCGCCGTGCTGGAGGCCCAGTGGGAAGCGGTCGTCGCCCAGGTGTGGCGCGTGCTGGCCGAAGGGAAGGACGTCGCCTTTGTCACGGAAGGCGATCCCTATTTCTACAGCACGTTCATTCACCTCAGTCGGCTGATGAAGCGGCGCCATCCGGAAGTGGAAGTCATAGTCGTCCCCGGCGTCACGTCGGTAAACGGCGCGGCGGCGCGACTCGATCTGCCGTTGGCCGACGGCGACGAGCGGATCGTCGTCGTGCCGGCCACCGAGGACCTCACGGCGATGGGACAACTGCTCGATGCCTTCGACTGCGTGGTTTTCCTCAAGGTGGCCAAGGTTCTCGACGCGATCCTCGGCCTCTTGCGCGAGCGGGACCTCCTCGACAAGGCGGCGGTGATCACCAGGGCTACCGCGCCGGGCGCCGAGCGCATTGTCACCGACGTGGCCGCCCTCGAAGGAGAGGAGCTGGAATACCTGTCGCTGATGGTGGTGCGCAAATGACGGGGGCGAGGGGGAAGGGACGGGAAGGAAAAGTCTGGTTTGTCGGTGCCGGACCGGGTGACCCCGACCTGATCACGGTGAAGGGGCTGCGCATCATCCAGGAGGCCGACGTCGTCGTGTACACCGATTCCCTCGTCAGCGAGGCGCTGATTGCTCGGGCCCGCCCCGACGCCGAGGTGCTCAAGAGCGCGGGCATGACGTTGGAGGAAATCGTCGCCGTGCTTGTCGACCGCGCCCGCGCGGGGAAGGCGGTGGCGCGCGTGCACACCGGTGATCCGTCGGTGTTCGGGGCGGTGCTGGAGCAGATCGTTGCGCTGGAGCGGGAGGGAATTCCCTATGAGATCGTTCCCGGTGTCTCGGCCGTCTTCGCTGCTGCGGCCGCCGCGCGCGTCGAGTTGACCGTGCCGGAGGTGTGCCAGACGGTAATCCTCACCCGCGTCGAGGGGCGCACCCCGATGCCGAAGGGCGAACGGCTGCGCGACCTGGCCCGCCATGGCGGCACGCTGGCCCTCTTTCTGAGCGCCGCGCTGACGAAAGCGGTGACGGCCGAGCTGCGTGCCGCCGGGTGGCGCGACGACACGCCGGTTGTCGTGGTGTACAAGGCCACCTGGCCGGATGAGCGGATCATCCGTACGACCCTCGGGGAGCTAGATGCGGCCGTGCGTCGCGCCGGTATCCGCAGCCACGCCATGATTCTGGCTGGACAGGCCCTCGATCCGGCCCTGGCCCGTTCGGGCGCGTTTCGCTCGCGCCTGTACGATCCCGCCTTCACGCACGGCTTCCGCAAAGGAAAGGGGGAGGGGTAAGGATGGCGCATGCTGACCAACCGGCTGCTCGACCGTCCGCCGCGCCGGGTGCAACTGCGCACCACCGGCTACCGCCGGGCGGCGGCCTGCCCCATCGCCGCCTGGCCCTGGTGGCCATCACGACCCACGGCGCGGATATCGTGCGGCATCTGGCGGCGTCGTACCGGCACGATCCGGATGCCCCGGCCGTCGACGTCTTCTACATGAAAAAGCACGCCCGCGGCGACGAGGAGGGCAAAGGCTTCCGGCTGTTCGAGGGCTCGGTGCGCCGGCTGCTTCCGGACCTCTTTTCCCGCTACGACGGCCTGGTGCTCGTCATCTCCCTCGGTGCCGTGGTGCGCATGATCGCCCCGCTTCTGGCGGACAAGAAGACCGACCCGGCCGTCGTGGTCATCGACGACCGGGCCGAGCACGTCGTCAGCGTGTTGTCGGGCCACCTCGGCGGAGCCAACGTGCTAACGCGGGACATCGCGCGCCGTCTGGGCGCGCGGCCGGTGATCACCACGGCGTCCGACGTGCAAGGGACGATCGCTGTGGATCTCTTCGGCCGCCGCTTTGGCTGGCGCCTCGTCAACTGGGACAAGGTGACGCCGGTCAGCGCCGCCGTGGTCAACGGGGAGCGCATTGCCGTGGTGCAGGAGTCGGGGGAGCCGGACTGGTGGGAGCACCCCCACCCCCTCCCCCCGAACATTGCCGTGTACCGCTCGGTACGCGAGGCCCTCGCCGCCGGCGCCGACGCTTATCTCGTCGTGACGCACCGCCTGCTCGATCCCGACGAGGAGGCCGTCCTGGAAAACGGGGTCCTGTACCGTCCCCGTTCCATCGTTCTCGGCTTTGGCTGCAACCGCGGCACGAGTGCCGCGGAGATCGAGGGGGTAATTTGCGATACGCTTGCCGAGCTGCGTTTTTCCGTAGACAGCGTGCGGAACGTAGCGACAATTGACCGGAAAAAGGACGAACCCGGCCTGATGACCGTGTGTGCCAAGTACGGCTGGCCCCTCGAGACCTACACACCGGCGGAGCTCAACGCTGTGCCCATTGCCCATCCGTCGGCGACGGTGTACCGCTACACCGGTGCCTATGGCGTGAGCGAGCCGGCGGCCAAGCGCTCGGCGAACACCGAGACCCTCGTGCTGGAGAAAAAGCGGTGCGGCAACTGCACGATTTCCGTGGCCCTCGTCGACTATGGCCCGCCGCGATGGGGAGCACCGGCTCGTGGGGCGGCAAGGATGGGAGAATCGGCAGGAAAGGAGGGGCCGCGATGACGAATGCGCAACCCCATGTCGAGCCGGCGGCTCATGGCGGTGCCGCCGGTGTCCACCGACCCCGCCTGGTCATCGCCGGTGTGGGCAGCGGGGTGGGCAAAACGACGCTGACCATCGGCCTGATGGCGGCATTCCAAGCGCGCGGCCTTGTCGTGCAGGGGTTCAAGTGCGGGCCGGACTACATCGATCCGACCTATCATACGGCCATCACCGGCCGCCCGTCGCGCAACCTTGACGTGTGGATGACCTCGCCCGCGGCGGTGCGGGAGATTTTCCTCCGCGCCAGTGCCGGCGCGGAACTGTCCGTGATTGAAGGGGTGATGGGCCTCTTCGACAGCAGGCGGGCCACCGACGACGAGGGCAGCACGGCGCACATCGCCCGCCTGCTTTCCGCCCCGGTGCTCCTTGTCCTCAACGCGGCGAGCATGGCCCGCACGGCAGCGGCCGTCGTCAAGGGCTGTCAGGCGATGGCCGAGGGGTTTGCCATCGCCGGCGTCATCGCCAACCAGGTGGGCAGCGCCGGTCACGCCCACCTCATCCGCGAGGCAGTGGAGGGCGTGTGCGGTGTGCCGGTTGTCGGCTACCTGGTCCGTGACGCGGCGCTGGACATTCCCGAGCGGCACCTCGGCCTTATTCCAGCCGTCGAGCGGGGCGAGCTGACCCCGTTGTTTGCCAGATTGGCCGAGCGCATCGCGGAAACGGTCGACCTTGACGCCGTCCTCGCCCTGGCCCGGTCGGCCCCGCCCTTGCCGAACGAACCGCCGTGCCTCTTTTTCCCTGCGGCACGTCCCAGCGGGACACCCCGCGCGCGCATCGCCGTGGCGCGTGATGCGGCGTTCAATTTCTACTACCCTGAAAATCTCGAGCTGCTCGAGCGTTGCGGCGCCGAGCTGGTTTTTTTTCGCCCGACGTGCGGGGAGCGGCTTCCGGAGGACGTCGACGGCCTGTACATCGGCGGCGGCTTCCCCGAGGTTTATGCCGCCGAACTGGCGAAAAACCACGCCCTGAAGGCCGACATCCGCCGCGCAGCGGCCGCCGGCATGCCGGTCTTCGCCGAGTGTGGCGGCTACCTGTACCTGTGCCGATCGGTCACCACCACCGACGGGCAAACGCACGAGATGGTCGGCCTGATCCCGGCTCGCGCGCGCATGCAGGAGCGTCTTGCCGCCCTTGGCTATCGCGAGGTGTGTGCCGTACGCGACACGCCGCTGTTGGCCGCCGGCGAGACGGCGCGCGGCCACGCGTTTCACTATTCGGTGCTCGAGCCGGAGCCAGACGCCGTCGACACCTGGCCCCATGCCTATCGTGTCCGGTCGCGCTTCGGTGCGCGCACAGAAGGCTATGCCAACGGTTCGGTTCTCGCCGGCTACACCCACCTGCATTTTGCTTCCCACCCGCGCATCGCCGAGCGCTGGGTGACCGCGTGCGAGGCGTTTCGGCGCCGCCGCAGACAAGCGGGCAGGTAACGCTTTACGCACGGAACCGCATTTCTACCCACGGGAAAACGGGGGCGTTGACCCGTTGGGCAAGCCGCGCGAAATTTGGCGTAGACTTGGAGGGGAGGGAAAGCGAAAACCAAAAGGGAGGGAGAACCGTGGGTGCAAGCGGCAAAACGGCGCTGATTACTGGAGCGTCTAGCGGCATTGGCTACGAGTTGGCCAAGTTGTTTGCCCGCGACGGGCACGATGTCGTGCTGGTGGCGCGCGGCGAGGAGAAGTTAGCGGCTGTGGCCGATGAACTGGAGCAACGCTATGGGGTGAAGGCTGTCGCGTTGGCAGTGGATCTGGCCCGCCCCGATTCGCCGCAGGAGATATACCATGCCCTCCAGCAGCGGGCCATCCCCGTTCATTTCCTCGTCAACAACGCGGGGTTTGGGCTGTACGGCCCCTTTGTCGAGACCGACTGGTCCATCGAGCGTGAGATGCTGCAGGTGAACGTCGTTGCCTTAACGCACCTCACCAAGCTGTTGGTTCCGGACATGGTGCACAGGGGAGAGGGGCGAATTCTCAACGTGGCGTCGATGGCCGCCTTTCAACCGGGGCCCCTCATGGCCATCTACTACGCCACCAAGGCGTATGTGCTGTCCTTTTCCGAGGCCCTCGCCGCCGAATTGGAAGGCACGGGGGTGACCGTTACGACGCTGTGTCCGGGACCCACGAAGACCAACTTCGATCGGCGCGCCCGCCTGGGGGCTTCCAAGTTGTTCAAGCGGAGATTTCTGATGGCGGATGCGTCGACCGTGGCTGCCGCCGGATACCGCGGCATGATGGCCGGCCAATCCCTCGTCATTCCGGGATGGTCGAACAAGCTGCTCGTACAAGGGCAGCGGCTCGCCCCGCGCAAACTGGTGGTGCGGGTGACGCGTAAGTTGCAGGAGCCGATTCATCGGTAAAAATGTGCCCCTTCCATCCCCCGAAATTGGGCTGCCGGGGTTCTTCACGGTATTCGTGGGGGATGGCGGGGCTTTTTTCTTGACTCTCACGCATACGTGATCCCTTATCCTTGACCTTGAGGGGGTGAACCCATGCCCTACACGGTCAAGCAGCTTTCGGAGATCGCCGGCGTCAGCGTCCGTACCTTGCACTACTATGACGAAATCGGCTTGCTCAAGCCGGAGTACTATGGCGAAAACGGCTACCGGTATTACGGCGAGGAGGCGCTGTTGCGGCTTCAACAGATCCTGTTTTTCAAGGAACTGGATTTCAGCCTCCGGGAAATCAAGAAGATCCTTGACAAACCGGATTTCGATATGCTGGGAGCGCTTGAGGCGCACCGGAAACTGCTCGTAAGCAAGGTGGAACGGCTCAACCAACTGATCGCCACCATCGACAAGACCATCCGCAACATGAAGGGGGAGTTGGACATGGAGAAAAACGAGTATTTCGGCGGTTTCAGTGAGGAACAGATCGAGAAGTACAGACAGGAAGCCCGAAAACTGTTCGGCAAGGAGGTGGTGGCGGAGTCCGAACAGCGGGTGCGACAATTTTCCCCGGAAAAGATGCGGCAGTTGCAACAGGAATTTGATTCGATTATCACTACGATCCGTGCGCACATGGACCGGGGATACGACCATCCAGAGGTGCAGCGGCAGGTGGCACGCCTCCACGATTGGCTGAACAATTACTATGATTGTTCATATGAAACCTTGCTTGGCGTTGGACGGTTATACAAAGAGCACCCGGACTTCGTGGCCATGTACTAGGCCAGGTACCAGGCGCAAGGGCTACCCGAGTTTCTGTACCAGGCGATTGCGCATTACGTGAAGGGGAGGAAAAACTGATCATTAAATTAAATATAGGCGAATTAAATATAGGCGAATCTCGACCCGCTGCGGTCGAGATTCGCCTTACGAGTGAATTTGATCGGTTTCCTTGATGGATGGTTATCCTCTCGCGTCGAGGGCTTGTCCCAATACCTTGGCCACGTAGGCGCGCGTTTCCGGATACGGCGGGATGCCGCGGTAGCGATCGACCGCGCCTGGTCCGGCGTTGTATGCCGCCAATGCCAGCTCCACGTTCCCGTTGTAACGATCCAGCAGGTATCGGAGGTAGCGCGTGCCACCGTCAATGTTCTGTGCCGG
>PKQU01000112.1 GCA_017577925.1 Bacillota bacterium | reverse complement strand
AAGAGGACCCCGTGACGGACGGAAGGCGGCCCCCCCTTCCACGCCGCGTGCTTTGCCGAAAACATCGGGCCGGGCGCGACAAGGGAACCCTGGCCAAGGGGCTGCAGGCCAAGCTGCAAACGAATTGTTGACAGAGGATTAGATGATCTCGTATAGTTAAAGCAAATCACACATAGAACAACCGCATAGCATCATGATCCAGCTCTTATCAAGAGTGGCGGAGGGACTGGCCCGATGAAGCCCGGCAACCTACCGACGCACGGTCGGTGTGGTGCCAATTCCTGCAGAGATGGTTCATCTCTGGGAGATGAGAGCGGAACGACAATTCCGGCCTTTCATCTGCAGAGATGAAAGGCCTTTTTCGTTGCCGGCAAGCAAACCGAAGAAATACGTAAAGGAGGAAGAGGCGGTGCGCGTCGAATCCTGTTTGGCCCAAATTGGCAACCGGAAGGATATCGTTACCGGTGCCGTGAGCTACCCGGTCTACTACGCGGCCACGTACGGCCACCCGGCGCTGGGGCAGAGCACCGGCTTTGACTACTCCCGCCTGGCCAATCCGACGCGGAAGGTGCTGGAGGAGGCCATCGCCGCGCTGGAAGGCGGCGACGGCGGGTTCGCCTGCGCGTCGGGCATGGCGGCGATCCAGACGGTGGCGGCCCTCTTTTCCCGCGGCGACCACGTCGTGCTGTCCCACGACCTTTACGGCGGCACGTACCGGCTGTTTGAACAGGTGCTGGCCCGGGCGGGGGTGACGGCCACCTACGTCGACGCCTCGTCCGTCGACGCGGTGCGCCGGGCCCTGCGGCCGAACACCAAAGCCCTCTTCATCGAAACGCCGACCAACCCCCTCCTGCAGGTGGCCGACATCGCCGCCCTGGCGAAGGTGGCCAGGGACCACGGCCTGCTCCTCATCGTCGACAACACGCTGATGAGCCCGTACCTGCAGCGGCCCCTCGCGCTGGGCGCCGACATCGTCGTCCACAGCGCGACGAAGTACCTCGGCGGGCACAACGACGTCCTCGCCGGCCTGATCGTGACCAGGGGCGAGGAGCTGACCGAGCGCGTGGCGTTCCTGCACAACGCCATCGGCGCGGTGCTCGGCCCGCAGGATTCCTGGCTGCTCATGCGCGGGATGAAAACCCTGGCCGTGCGCCTCGACCGCCAGCAGGAAAACGCGTCGCGCATCGCCCGTTTCCTGGCTGACCATCCGCTCGTGGAGGCGGTGTATTTCCCCGATCTGCCCGGCCATCCCGGACGCGAGGTCCATTTCCGTCAGGCGAAGGGGCCGGGGGCGCTCCTGTCGTTCCGGGTCGTCGACCCGGCCCTGGTGGAGCCGGTGCTGCGCCATGTGCGGCTCATCACCTTCGCCGAAAGCCTGGGTGGCGTGGAGAGCCTCATCACCTATCCGGCGATGCAGACCCATGCCGAGATCCCCGAGGCGATCCGCCGCGCCGTCGGGGTCGACGACAGGCTGCTGCGCCTGTCCGTCGGCATTGAGCACGCGGATGACCTGATTGCCGACCTGGCCCAGGCCCTCGAGCGGGCGGCGGAGGAGGTGGGCCGCGGTCGGGCCAAGGTGCTGGCGGAAGGGGAACGTGCAGGGGCACCCCCAAGCGGCCGGGAAGCCGAGCCGGTGGGAACGCGTCCCTGTGGAGCCCTATCCGCGGCGGTCCGCACGGGAGAGGAGGGAACGAGGTGAAGTTTGCTACGCGGCTCATTCACCCCGGGTCGGAAACCGATCCCGTCACCGGTGCAGCCAGCGTGCCGATCTACCTGGCCAGCACGTACCACCACGCGTCCCTCGATGAGCCGCCCGCCTTCGACTATGCGCGCTCAGGCAACCCGACGCGGGCAGCGCTGGAGGAGGCAGCGGCACGGCTGGAAGGCGGGGCGGCGGCCTTCGCCTTTTCCTCCGGCATGGCCGCCATCGCCAGCGTGTTGATGCTCTTTTCCACCGGTGACCATCTCGTCGTTTCGGAGGACGTGTACGGCGGCACGTACCGTCTGTTGACCACGGTGTTGGCGCGATTGGGCATCGAGACCACCTTCGTCGACACCACCGACCCCGAGCGGGTGGCGGCCGCCGTCCGGCCCAACACGAAGGCCCTCTACATCGAGACGCCGTCGAACCCGACGCTGAAGATCACCGACCTGCGGGCGATGGTGGCCATTGCGCAGCGCCACGGCCTGCTCACCATCGTCGACAACACGTTTCTCACGCCGTACCGGCAGCGGCCGCTGGAACTGGGGTGCGACATCGTTGTTCACAGTGCGACGAAGTTCCTGAGCGGCCACAGCGATGTCGTGGCCGGGCTGGCCATCG
Organism: Bacillota bacterium; assembly: GCA_017577925.1. Lineage (GTDB taxonomy): Bacteria > Bacillota > Bacilli > Calditerricolales > Calditerricolaceae > Calditerricola. Next base: position 4,485 of record PKQU01000112.1, on the reverse strand, counting down.
TGCGCGACGCGGAGCTGGGCCGCCGCCTGTACGCGGTGCAAAACGCCGTCGGCGCCGTGCTCGGCGTCCAGGACAGCTGGCTCCTGTTGCGCGGCCTCAAGACACTGAAGGTGCGCCTCGACCAGGCCGAGCGCACCGCCGCGCAACTGGCCGCCTGGCTGAAGACCCATCCGGCCGTTCGCCGCGTCTACTACCCGGGCCTGCGCGACCATCCCGGCCACGCGACGCACCGGTCCCAGGCCACCGGCGATGGGGCGGTGCTGGCCTTCGATCTGGGATCGGCCGAGGCGGTGCGCCGCTTCGTTCAGGCCGTGCGCCTGCCCATCGTGGCCGTGAGCCTGGGCGCCGTCGAGAGCATCCTTACCTATCCCGCGCGGATGTCCCACGCGGCCATGCCGCCCGAGGTGCGCCGCGCGCGGGGCATCGGTGACGGCCTCCTGCGCCTGTCGGTGGGACTGGAGGCGCTGGAGGACCTCCAGGCCGACCTGGCCCAGGCCCTTGCGGCAGCCGGTGCCGCACTGCCGCAGCGATAAAGAAAGGAGAGCAAACCATGGCGTGTACAGCCCTTCGCAAGGAACTCGAAACACGCATTCTCATCCTGGATGGAGCAATGGGGACGATGATCCAGCAGGCCGGTCTCATGCCGCAAGACTTCGGCGGCGAGGCCTATGACGGGTGCAACGAGGTGCTCAACCTCACCCGCCCCGACCTGATCGCCGGCATTCATGAGGCCTACCTCGAGGCGGGGGCCGACATCATCGAGACAAACACCTTCGGCGCCACGCGGGTTGTGCTGGCCGAGTACGGGCTGGCGGACCGTGTCGGTGAGATTAACCGCGCCGCGGCGCGCCTGGCCCGCGAGGCCGCCGACCGGTATGCCACTCCCGACCGGCCGCGCTTTGTGGCGGGGTCCATCGGCCCGACAACCAAATCCCTGTCGGTGACCGGCGGCATCACCTTCGACGAATTGGTCGATGTGTACCGCGAGCAGGCCGTGGCCCTTCTCGAGGGGGGCGTTGACCTCCTCCTCGTGGAAACCGCCCAAGACACGCGCAACGTGAAGGCGGCCGGGATCGGCATTCGCAGGGCCTTCGCCCAGACGGGACGCGAGGTGCCCCTGTTTCTCTCGGGGACGATCGAACCTACGGGGACGATGCTCGCCGGGCAAACCCTCGAGGCCTTCTACCTGTCGGTGCGCCATCTCCGCCCGCTGGCGGTGGGGCTCAACTGCGCCACGGGGCCGGAGTTCATGCGCGACCACCTGCGCACCCTGGCCGAGCTGGCCGACTGTTTCGTCCTTTGCTACCCCAACGCCGGTTTGCCCGATGAGGACGGTCACTATCATGAGACGCCGCAGGCGCTGGCCAAAAAGATGGCTGCCTTCGCTGAGCAGGGCTGGCTGAACATCGCCGGCGGTTGTTGCGGCACGACGCCGGCGCACATCCGCGCGCTGGCCGAGGCCCTTTCCGCCTACGCGCCCCGCGTGCCGAAGGGGCGAACGGTGCACGCTGTTTCGGGCATCGAGGCGGTCTACCTGGAGCCGGAAAACCGCCCGCTCCTCGTTGGCGAGCGGACCAATGTCATCGGTTCGCGCAAGTTCCGCCGGCTCATTGCCGAGGGAAAATACGAGGAGGCGGCGGAAATCGCCCGCGCCCAGGTGAAGGGCGGCGCCCAGATCCTCGACATCTGCCTAGCCGATCCCGATCGTGACGAGCATGCCGACATGGCACGCTTTCTCGCCCACGTGGTGAAGAAGGTCAAGGTACCGCTGATGCTCGACTCCACCGACCCGCGCGTGATCGAGCTGGGCCTGACCTTTTCCCAGGGGAAGGCGATCATCAACTCGATCAACCTGGAGGAGGGCGAGAAGCGCTTCGCCGACGTGGCGCCGCTCGTCCACGCCTACGGGGCGGCCGTCGTTGTCGGCGCCATCGACGAGCAGGGCATGGCCGTGACGCGGGAGCGCAAGCTGGAGGTGGCCGCGCGATCCTACGATCTCTTGGTGCACAAGTACGGCCTCGACCCGCGCGACATCATCTTTGACCCCCTCGTCTTCCCGGTGGGCACCGGCGACGCGGCCTACGTCGGGGCGGCCGTGGAGACGATCGAGGGCCTCCGCCTCATCAAGGAACGCTTTCCGGAGTGCCCGACGATTCTCGGCATCAGCAACGTCTCCTTCGGCCTGCCGCCGGCCGGGCGCGAGGTGCTCAATGCCGTCTTCCTCTACCACTGCACGAAGGCCGGCCTCGACTACGCCATCGTCAACACGGAGCGCCTGGAGCGGTACGCGTCGATACCGGAAGAGGAACGCGTCCTGGCCGAGGCGCTGCTCTTTTCCACCGACAAAGCGGCCTGCGAGGAGGCGCTGGCCCGCTTTACGGCCCATTTCCGGGAGAAGAAGGCAGAGAAAAAAGGCACAGCTCCGGCGGAGAACCTGACGCTAGAGGAGCGCCTGGCCCGCTACATCGTGGAGGGGACGAAGGAGGGCCTGTACGACGATCTGGAGCGGGCCCTCGAGAAATACGGCGACCCGCTGGCCATCATCAACGGGCCGCTCATGGCCGGCATGGACAGGGTGGGGCGCCTGTTTAACGACAACCAGCTCATCGTGGCCGAGGTGCTGCAGAGTGCCGAGGTGATGAAGGCCGCCGTGGCCTTCCTCGAGCCGTACATGGAGAAGAAGGAGACGGCCACCAAGGGGACGATCCTCCTGGCCACGGTGAAGGGCGACGTCCACGACATCGGCAAGAACCTTGTCGAGATCATCCTGTCCAACAACGGCTATCGGGTGGTAGATCTGGGCATCAAGGTGCCGTCGGAGAAGCTGATCGAAGCCTACCACCGGGAAAAGCCCGACGCCATCGGCCTATCGGGGCTCCTCGTCAAGTCGGCGCAGATGATGGTTCACACCGCCCAGGACCTCAAGGCGGCGGGCATCACCGTGCCGCTCCTCATCGGCGGAGCGGCCCTGACACGCAAGTTCGTCACCACGCGCATCGCCCCGGTCTACGACGGGCTGGTCCTCTACGCCAAGGACGCCATGGAGGGGCTGGAACTGGCCAACGCCCTGTTCGACGCCGACAAGCGGCGGGCGCTGGAGGCGGCGCACCGGCGGGTTCAGGTCAGCGGTGCGGCGGCGGAGGCCAAAGCGCCCGTGGCCGTGGCCACGTTGCCGGCGCGCCCCCGGGTGAAGGAGGCACCGGTGTTCGTGCCGCCGGACCTCAAGCGGCATGTGCTGCGCCGCTACCCGCTGCGCCATTTGCTTCCGTATTTGAACTGGCGGATGCTCCTCGGCAAGCACCTTGGCCTGCGCGGCAACGTGGAGAAGCTGCTGGCCGAAGGCGATGAGAAGGCGGTGAAGTTGAAGGCCGTCGTCGACGAGGTGCTGGCGGAAGCGGAGGCGAGCGGCCTGATCGAGGCCCACGCCGTGTATCGCTTTTTCCCGGCCCAGTCGGACGGCGACGACATCCTCATCTACGACCCGGATTCTCCGACGCGGGTGCTCGAACGGTTTTCCTTCCCCCGCCAGAAGAAGCCGCCCTTCCTGTGCCTGGCCGATTTCCTGCGCCCGGCCTCGAGCGGCGTGATGGATTACGTCGCTTTCTTCGCCGTGACGGCCGGCACGGGCATTCGCGAGCAGGCGCAGGCGTGGAAGGAGCAGGGCAACTACCTGCGCGCCCACGTCCTGCAAGCGGCGGCGCTGGAGCTGGCCGAGGCCTTCGCCGAGCGGCTGCACCACATCCTGCGCGACGCGTGGGGCTTCCCCGACCCGCCGGAGATGACCATGGCCGATCGCTTCGCCGCCAAGTACCAGGGGATCCGCGTCTCCTTCGGCTATCCGGCCTGCCCCAATCTGGAGGACCAGGCCAAGCTGTTCCGCCTGCTCCAGCCGGAGGAGATCGGCCTGCGCCTCACCGAGGGATACATGATGGACCCCGAGGCCTCCGTGTCGGCGATGGTCTTCGCCCATCCCGAGGCGAGGTACTTTGGTGTGGAGTAGCGTCGTTTCATATAGGTAAGAAAAGCGGCGGGTTGGTTTTCAAGCCGGTTCGCAACGGCCTGCTGCGAGGCGCGCAAGGATACCCGGCACGTGTCAACTCACATAAAAACCTAACCGAAGTGAAGCCGGTCACTCACGAGAAAATCTAACCCAGAAGGACTTGGCAAGAGGCTCCCTCAGGGAGGAAAATGGAGTTGAGGTCTTGGTTAGGTGGCTCGGGGGAGGGAGCCGAAGGGCCCCGAGCCACGATTTTTTCGAGCTGATCATGAAGATCGAGCGGGTTGAGCGTTTCAAACTGAGCCATGAGCATGTGTTCCATCTCCGGTTTTAAGGCGCCGCTTTCGATCAGGCGTTGGAGAGGCGTGCGGGCTTGGTCGAAGCGTTTGCGAATGCGCTTGCCTTCGTAGGATTTTTCGACGACCTTGCGGGTGGGCAAAAAGAGATTGGCGTAGGGGTCGAGGAGGGCATAGACGGCGTTGAGCCAC
>PKQU01000278.1 GCA_017577925.1 Bacillota bacterium | reverse complement strand
CCCCGCCGCCTTGCCCGAAAAGAAACTCCCGGTTCCCGCACGCCGAGCACGTGAGATAGGCCATATTCTCCACAACCCCCAAAATTTCATGGTGGGTGCGCACGGCCATCGCACCCGCCCGTGCGGCAACAAACGCCGCCGTCGCATGGGGGGTGGTCACCAGGATCTCCTTGCTCTGGGGAAGCAGTTGGTGCACATCAAGCGCCACATCGCCCGTCCCCGGCGGCAGGTCGAGGATCAGGTAGTCGAGGTCGCCCCAGTGCACGTCGTGAAAGAAATGGCGCAGCATCTTGCCCAGCATCGGCCCGCGCCAGATCACCGGGGCGTTCTCCTCGACAAAAAAGCCCATTGACATCACCTTTACGCCAAAGCGGGTCACGGGGAGAATCACGTCGTCGATCACCGTCGGCCGCTGGTCAATGCCGAGGAGATCCGGCACGCTGAAGCCGTAAATGTCGGCGTCGATCAGCCCCACGCGGCGACCGGCCCGCGCCAGCGCCACGGCGAGGTTAACGGCGACCGTGGATTTCCCCACCCCGCCCTTGCCGCTGGCCACGGCGATGAAGACCGTCTGGCTCCCCGGCGCCAACAAGGGCGGCACCGCGTTCGACGCGCCCGGCGCCTTCCCCTGTTCGCCCCTGAGCCGGGCGGCCAGGGCGGCCCGCTCCTCGTCGGTCATCGCGCCAAAGGTGACGTGGACTTCCCTGGCGCCAAGCTGTTTCACCGCATTTACCACGTCCTCTTCGATCCGGGCCTTCAAGGGACAACCGGCCACGGTGAGCACCAACGTCAGACGCACCGTGTCGCCCTCGATGACCACATCGCGTACCATGTCCAGCTCGACGACGCTACGGTTCAGTTCCGGATCGCGCACATGCCGGAGCGCGTCCACGACCCTCTCGCGGGTGATCATGGTCAGCACCTCGTTCGGAAGAAAGTTCGCCTCTGCCTCATCTGCTCTACAAATTGATTATATCACGAATCCTTTCGCCCCTTGCGTCATCGGCCGGCTTCTCCCCGGCGTAGTACCGCAACACGCCGCGATAGATGGCGAGCGCCAGGGCCCGCTGGTAACCGGCATCGGCCAACAGGCGCGCCTCCCGCGGATGGGACAAAAAACCGATCTCCACCAACACGGCCGGGCAATGGACGGCGCGGATCAGGTAGAGGTCGCTGCGCCGCTTCGGCCGCCGGTCGGTGTTGGCCAGCACGGCGCGCAATTCCTCCTGCACGAGCGCCGCCACGCGCCCACTGGCTTCGCGCCCCGGGTGGTAAAAGGTTTGCGCGCCAAACCATCGCGGCGAGGGAATACTGTTGGCGTGCACGCTGATGAGGAGGTCAGCCTTCTTTTCGTCGACCAGACGGGCCCGCGCCAACAGGTCCTCCGTCTTGCGCCGGCTCAGCCACTGCGTCTCCGGGGCGGCCAGATCGGTGTCGGTCTCACGGGTCATGACAACAAGGGCCCCCGCCTCCTGCAAAAAGTCGCGCAGGTAGAGGGCCACCGGCAGGACAACCTCCTTTTCCGCCACCCCTTCGGCGCTGACGGCCCCCCCGTCGGGACCGCCGTGCC
>PKQU01000111.1 GCA_017577925.1 Bacillota bacterium | reverse complement strand
TCTTTCTCGGGCGGGCGTGGGAAAACCAGTACTTGCCCCTCGTCACGCTGTTTGACATGCTCTTTTTCTTCAGCTGGATGCTGGTCGGCCTGTCGCTTTTGCTAAACTGGTTTTACCGTGTTGATCTGTTCGTCTTTTTCGCCAACGTTGTGGGATTTGCCTTTCTGGCCTTCAGCCTGTTTGCTCCGCAGGAGACGACGCCGGAAGGCCTGGAACATCTCCGCTCCAACCTGTTGTGGCTGCACATCGCCATGACCTTTTTTAGCTACGTGGCTTTCTTTTTGTCGGCCATCTTTTCGGCCATGTACCTGTGGCACGACCGCATGCTGAAGCGCAAAGACTGGCATCCGCGCCTGTGGCGCTTTCCCAGTCTGGAGCAATTGGACCGCTTCGCCTTTCGCTTTGTGGCTGCCGGCGTGCCGCTGCTTCTCCTCGGCCTCATCCTGGGGGTCATTTGGGCATACTGGAAGATAGCCGGAAACTTCTGGCTGGATCCGAAGGTGGTCGCTTCAGTGGTGGTCCTGGGAATGTACGTGGCCTACCTGTACCGCCGTATTCGCCCCCAGTGGTCGGCTAAGCGTCTGGCCGAATGGAACCTGATCGCCTTTGTCGCCGTCTTGGCGAACCTGCTCGTGTCGGCGTCGTTTTCCTCGTTTCACCTGTGGCTATAGGAGGCGACGGGCATGCCGCCGCTGTATCCGATCTTTGTAAATCTGCAGTGCCGTCCGTGTCTCGTTGTCGGCGGTGGGGCGGTGGCGGAGCGAAAGGTGATGGGGCTCCTTGCCGCCGAGGCGCAGGTGACCGTGGTCAGCCCGGAGGCGACGGAGGTTCTGCGCGCGCTGGCCGAACAGGGGAGGATCCGCTGGCTGGCGCGTCCCTTTGCGCCGGATGATGTTTCCGGTATGGTCCTCGTGGTGGCGGCGACGAACCGGCCCGAGGTGAACGCCCAGGTGAGCGAGGCGGCCCAGCGGCGCGGCGTGTGGGTTAACGTCGTCGACCAGCCCCAGCGCTGCACCTTTTTTGTCCCGTCGGTGGTGCGGCGTGGCGACCTGGTGCTGGCCGTCTCTACCGGCGGGGCCAGTCCGGCGCTGGCCCGGCGCATCCGCCAAGAACTGGAGATGCGCTACGAGGAGGCCTACGCGCGGTACGTGGACAACCTCGCCGCTCTTCGCGCTTACGTGCAGGAGCGCATATCCGACGAAGCGACGCGCCGCGCGCTCCTGGCCCGGTTTGCCGACGACCCGTGGCGGGAGGCGGCCCTCGTCGAGGATGCCGAGACGTGGCGGGCCCGGGCCCAGGCGTACGTCGACGCGCAGGTCGGGACGGCGAGCGAGCGGGCGGAAGAACCCGATCCGGCGGATGGGGCGGGAGCGGCGCGCGGGGCGAAGTCGATGCGCGATGCGGAGAACGGAGGATGACCGATGCGAAGGATTGTCGTGGGAACGCGGCGCAGCGCCCTGGCGATGACGCAGACGCGGTGGGTGATCGAGCGGCTGGAAGCCCTCGGCACCGGGCATGTGTTTGCGGTGCAGCCGATCGTCACCAAAGGCGACCGCATTCTTGATGTCACGCTGTCGAAGATTGGCGGCAAAGGCTTGTTCGTCAAGGAGATCGAGCAGGCGCTTCTCGACGGGGAGGCCGACCTGGCCGTACATAGCCTGAAAGACCTGCCGGCCGAGGTTCCCGACGGGCTGGTGATCGCCGCTGTCCCGCCGCGGGAAGACCCGCGCGACGCCCTCATTTCCCGGGACGGGAGGCGGTTTGAGGAATTGCCCGCCGGGGCGGTGGTGGGGACGAGCAGCCTGCGCCGCGCCGCCCAGCTCCGCGCGTGGCGCCCCGACGTGCGCGTGGTGCCCCTGCGCGGGAATGTGGACACCCGCCTCAAGCGCCTGGAGGCGGGCGACTTCGACGCCATCGTGCTGGCTGCGGCGGGCCTGGCGCGCATGGGGTGGCTCGACCGGGTAACGGAATTCCTGCCGCCCGAGCGGGTGATCCCTGCCGTCGGCCAGGGGGCCCTTGCCGTGGAGTGCCGCGCCGACGACGAGGAGGTGCTGGGCCTGGTTGTGCGCCTCAACGACCGCGACACGGAGCGGGCGGTGCGCGCCGAGCGGGCCTTCCTGCACCGCTTGAACGGCGGCTGCCAGGTGCCCCTTGGAGCGTATGCCGTGGTCGACGGCGCGCGCGTGCGCCTCACCGGCTTTGTCGGCGCGCCGGACGGCTCGCGCCTGATTGTGGAGACGGTGGACGGAACGGAAGCGGAAGAAGTGGGCGTGGCCGCAGCGGAGTGCATTCTTGCCCGCGGCGGTGACGCGCTGTTGGAGCAGGTGGGAGAGGGGAGTCGGCGATGAGCAATGTGCGGACGGAAAAAGCGGTTCCCGCGGCGGCGACGGGCTCGCGCGGGACCCCGCAGCCGGGGAAGGTGTTCCTCGTCGGTGCCGGCCCCGGCGACGCCAAACTGATCACGCTACGCGGCTTGGAGGCCCTGCAGCAGGCGGACGTCATCCTGTACGACCGCCTGGCCAACCCGCGTCTCCTCGACTATGCACCGGACGACGCCGAGCGCATCTACGTCGGCAAGATGCCCGACCGGCACTCGCTCACCCAGGAAGAGATCAATGCCCTCCTCGTCGAGAAGGCCCTCGCGGGCAAAACGGTGGTCCGCCTCAAGGGCGGCGACCCGTGCGTCTTTGGCCGCGTGGGGGAAGAGGCCGAGGCCCTGGCGGCTCACGGCATTCCCTTTGAGATTGTTCCCGGCATTACCGCGGGCATTGCCGTTCCGGCCTACGCGGGCATCCCGGTAACGCACCGCGATTTCAACAGCTCCGTCGCCTTCGTTACCGGGCACGAGCGGCCGGACAAGGAAGGATCGTCGATCAATTGGGCCAAGCTGGCCACGGCGGTGGACACCCTCGTCTTCTACATGGGCGTGGGCAACCTGCCGTTCATCGTCGAACAGCTTCTGGCCCACGGCCGCGCGCCGGATACCCCGGTAGCCGTCATCCGCTGGGGCACGCTGCCCGAGCAGCAAACGGTGACGGGCACGCTGGCGACGATTGTCGAGCGGGTGCGCGAAGCCGGCCTCCAACCGCCGGCGATCACCGTCGTCGGCGATGTGGTCCGGCTGCGCGAAAAGCTGGCGTGGTACGAGAAGAAGCCCCTCTTCGGCAAGCGCGTCCTTGTCACGCGGGCGCGGGCCCAGGCCAGCGACCTCTCCCGCCTCATCGCCGAGCTCGGCGGCGAGCCGGTGGAGTTTCCCGTCATCCGCCTCGTGCCGCCGCGCAACCCGGTGTCCCTCGACGCCGCCCTCGACCGCCTGGACGCGTTCGACTGGGTGATCTTCACCAGCACAAACGGCGTGGCCTTCTTCTTCCGCCGCCTGCGGGAGCGGGGCATAGACATCCGCACCATGGCCCGGGCGCGCGTCGCCGCCGTAGGTCCGAAGACGGCCGAGGCCCTTGAGGAAAAGGGACTGCGCGTCGAGCTCCTGCCGCAGCGCTTCGACGGCGACGCCCTGGCCGCGGCCCTGGCCGGCAAGGTGAAGCCCGGCGACCGCGTCCTCCTGCCGCGGGCCGACATTGCCCGCAAGGCCCTGCCGGAGGCGTTGCGGGCCCTGGGGGCCGAGGTGACCGAGGCCGATACCTACGACAATGTCATCGACGCCCGCGGCGCCGAGGAGGTGGCGGCCCTCCTGCGCGAAAAGCGCATCCATGTCGTTACTTTTACCAGCTCGTCGACGGTAAGGAACTTCGTCGAAGCGCTAAAAGACCATGACGTGCCCGCTCTCCTCGACGGGGTAACGGTGGCCTGCATCGGTCCCCTCACGGCAAGGACGGCGGAAGCCCTCGGGCTGCGCGTTGACGCCGTGGCCGAGGAAGCGACAATTGAAGGTCTGGTTCGAGCCATTGGAGGTGGAGCGCGATGAGCTTTGCCCGCCTGCGCCGGTTGCGCCGTACACCCGCTTTGCGCGCCCTGGTGCGCGAGACGCACCTGTCCGTGGACGATCTGATCTATCCGCTCTTTGTGGTGGAAGGGGACAATATCAAAGAAGAAGTGCCCTCCATGCCCGGCGTGTATCACGTCTCCCTCGACCGCCTGGACGAGGAAGTGGGCGAGGCGGTCGACCTCGGCCTCAAGGCCGTCATCCTGTTTGGTGTGCCGCAGCACAAGGACGAGGTGGGCTCGGCGGCCTACGCCGAGGACGGGATTGTCCAGCGCGCCACGCGCCGCATCAAGGAGCAGTATCCCGACCTTGTCGTCATCGCCGACACCTGCTTGTGCCAGTACACCAGCCACGGCCATTGCGGCGTGGTGGAAAACGGCGAGGTGCTGAACGACCCGTCCCTTGAGCTGCTGGTGAAGACGGCCGTCTCCCAGGCGGCAGCCGGCGCCGATGTGATCGCCCCGTCGAACATGATGGACGGTTTTGTCTACGCCATCCGCAAGGGCCTTGATGAAGCGGGGTACACCCACGTGCCTATCCTCTCCTACGCAGTGAAGTACGCCTCGGCCTTCTACGGCCCGTTCCGCGATGCGGCCCACTCTGCGCCGCAGTTCGGCGATCGCAAGACGTACCAGATGGACCCGGCCAATGCTCGCGAGGCCCTGCGCGAAGCGCGCGCCGACGTGGAGCAGGGGGCCGACCTGTTGATGGTGAAGCCGGCCCTGGCCTACCTCGACATCATCCGGCTCTTGAAGGAGCACTTCGATCTCCCCGTGGCGGCCTACAACGTGAGCGGCGAGTACAGCATGATCAAGGCGGCGGCGGCCAACGGGTGGATCGACGAGCGCGCCGTGGTGATGGAGCTGCTCACCGGCATCAAGCGAGCCGGCGCCGACCTCATCCTGACCTATTTCGCCAAGGATGTGGCCCGCTGGCTCAGGGAAGGTGAATAAGATGAGCCTGCAGACGATGGACGCTCTCGACCGCGAGCTGCTCAATCTCCTGCAAGAGAACATCCCCCTTGTGCCGCGCCCGTACCAGGCTCTCGCCGAACGGCTGGGCACGACGGAAGCCGATGTGCTGCGGCGCGTGGCCGAGCTGAAAAAGACGGTGGTGCGCCAGATCTCGGCCATCTTTGACACGCGGGCCCTCGGCTACGCCTCCAGCCTGGTGGCTGCCCGCGTCAAGCCGGAGCTCGTGGACAAGGCGGCGCAGGTGATCAACGAGCACCCCGGTGTCAGCCACAACTACAAGCGCAACCACGCCTTCAACCTGTGGTTCACCATTGCCGTGCCCCCCAACAGCCGCTTCGGCCTGGAGAAGACGGTGGAGATCCTCGGGAAGCGCGCCCCGGGCGTCGAGTCGATCCGCCTCCTGCCCACGCTGAAGTTGTTCAAGATTGGTGTGCAGCTCGATGTCACCGGCAAGGAGGACACGTCCAAGGCCAAGGCCAAGCCCACCTATACCGATGAGGACCGGAAAAATGCCGACAGCCGCCTTTCCGACCTCGACATTGCCATGGTTCGCGAGTTGCAGAAGGACCTCCCGGTGACCGAACGTCCCTTTGACGAATGGGCGCAGAACATCGGCATCACCACGGAGGAGCTCCTCGCCGGCGCCGAGAGTCTGAAACAGCGCAAGCTGATGCGTCGCTTCTCCGCCGTGCTGCGCCACCGCCAGGCCGGTTTTCTCTTCAACGGCATGGGCGTGTGGAACGTGCCCGACGACAAGGTGGAAGAGGTGGGCCCGAAGATGGCCGCCTTCAAGGCCGTCAGCCACTGCTACCTGCGCCCGCGCTACGAGGACTGGCCGTACAACATCTTCACCATGGTCCACGGCCGTTCGCTGGAGGAATGCGAGGCCATCCTGAAGGCGATCGAGGAAGAGACGGGCATCACCGACCGCATCGTGCTCTACTCCACGAAGGAGTACAAGAAGACGCGCGTCGAGTACTTCACCCCGGAAACCTACGAGTGGGAAGCGAAAGTGGCGGAAGAGATGGGGCTTTAAACGCCGTCAAGGTGGTTTGTCCAGTAGGCATGGGCGATTCGCAAGCGATCCGAAAGTTGGATGCTTGCGGGTCGCCTTTTTGTATGGTGTCGTCGACCTGCAATCGCGCAAAAACCCCGGGAGGTCGACGACACGTTGTGAAACTGCCCGAACCCGAGAATGCCCTTGCCGGATGGATTTGTGTGGTGTAGAATGTTTTCGTAAGATTTCGTTCTTCTTTCGTTATTTTTTGGTATCCCGCGACGATAGGGTTTTTTGGGGTTTGTAGACTACCTATGAGGGATTGAAACACAATCAGTACCATTCCCCATCATCCTCCTCAAAATGGTTTGTAGACTACCTATGAGGGATTGAAACTAGTTCGCGACGTAGATTTCGAGCGCAAACGGCGTGCGGTTTGTAGACTACCTATGAGCATTCCTGTAATGAAACAAACGGGGGTTTGAACAAAACGAAAACCTCCTGATATCGTGGTGGTGTCAGAAGAAGCACCCACCACCACGAAAATCAGGAGGTAGTACCCCTATGATAGCACAAAATCGCAAGCTTGCCACCATTAACGATTCCACGCTCATCGTAGCCGTTGACATCGCGTCCCAGAAACACGTGGCACGTGCGATTAACTGGCGTGGGCACATCCTTGGCGAACCGTTGATCTTTGACAACCGACTTGAGGGGTTTGAGGTGTTCTTAAAGTGGATCCGCCAGCTGCAGGCGAAACACGGGCTTGTGGACGTCGTGGTCGGCATGGAGCCGACCGGTCATTACTGGCTGAACCTTGCCGCTTATTTGCGTGCTTGCGATGTCCCGGTCGTCCTTGTCAACCCCTTCCATGTCAAGCAAACCAAAGAGTTTGTAGACA
>PKQU01000277.1 GCA_017577925.1 Bacillota bacterium | reverse complement strand
CATCCAGGAAGACGAGACGGCCAGCGTCCTCTTTGCCCTGTGGCGCTTTTACCGGCGGGACGAGGACATCGAGTACATTCGTCGCTTTTATCCCGTCTTCATCCGGCCGGCGGCCCGCTTTCTCCTCTCCCATTACGATCCGCGGCATCGGTTGCCCAAACCGAGCTACGACCTGTGGGAAGAGCGGTGGGGCATTTTCACCTATACGGCGGCCACTGTGTACGGCGGACTGAACGCAGCGGCCGGCTTTGCCGAGCTGTTTTGCGACAATGACCTGGCCCAGGCATGCCGCATACGGGCCCAGGAGATCCGCGAGGGCATGCTGTGCCACCTGTACGATTCCGAGCGCGGCCGTTTTTTGCGCGCCGTATACCCGGAAGGTGACCGCTTGCGCAAGGACCCCACCGTAGACAGCAGCCTGTTTGCCCTGTTTTTCTATGACGTCCTTCCCGCTGACGATCCACGGGTCATTGGCACGATGGCGGCCGTGGAGTCCCGGCTGCGCGTGCGCACGGACATCGGCGGGCTTGCCCGGTACCCCGCCGACGCCTATTTTCAGCAGACCGACGATGTGAACACCGTACCGGGAAATCCGTGGATCATCTGCACGCTGTGGCTGGCGCTGTGGAAGATCGTTTCGGCATCGACGGCAGGAATGTTGCGCGAGGCGCGGAAATGGATAGAATGGGCGGCTGACCGTAGTTTAGCGAGCGGCGTGCTGCCAGAGCAGCTGCATCCGTATACGGGCCAGCCCCTTTCGGTGGCGCCGCTGACATGGTCGCATGCCACCTTTGTGTACGTGGTGCGCCGCTATGCGCGGCGGTACTACGAACTTCATTCGGGGCAGGAGGGAAAGGCGTGACGTCGATCCGTTTTGGCACCGATGGCTGGCGTGCCGTCATCGCCGGGGACTTTACCTTTGCCAACGTTCGTGCCGTCGTTTGCGCCATCGCCCGTTATCTCGCGAAGCAGGGAAAGGGGCGCCGCGGGGTGGTGGTGGGCTATGACACCCGCTTTCTGTCCGACGCCTTTGCCCGCGAAGCGGGCCGGGTGCTTGAGGCCCACGGGATCCCCGTGTTCATGGTCCAGCGGCCCACACCAACGCCCTTGGTGGCCTTTGCCGTCGTCCATCACGGCGCCGATGGGGCGATCATGTTCACCGCCAGCCACAACCCGCCACAGTACAACGGCATCAAGTTCATTCCCGACTATGGCGGGCCGGCCACACCGGACATCACGCAAGGGATCGAGGCGGAGCTTCCTCGTGCCTTGCGCGAAGCGGACACCCTGCGCCTGCCCGATGCGCCGCGAGCGGAAACTCTCGACATTTGGCCGGCTTACGTGCGCCATCTCGACGGGCTGGTGGATTGGAATACGGTTGAACGGGCTGCCCTGTCCGCTGTGGTCGACCCGATGTACGGCGCCGGACAAGGTCTGGTGCACCAGCTGCTCGCCGCGCGGGGGTGGACCGTTGCCGAGCTGCATGGCACCCGTGATCCGCTGTTCGGCGGCCGGCTCCCCGAGCCCACAGAAGCCCACTTGACGGCCCTGCGCGAAGCGGTGGTGGCGGGCAAGG
>PKQU01000110.1 GCA_017577925.1 Bacillota bacterium | reverse complement strand
GCCCTCGCGCCGTTTGTGAAGACTTTGCTATAATAGAAAAAATGCCCGGAAACCGGGCAAAAGGAGGAACGTGACGGTGGGGGAGTTCAGCCTGCGCGAGGCAGCGCTCAAGCTGCATCGTGAGTACCAAGGAAAACTAACGATCCAGGCCAGGATGGCGATACGCAACGCTCATGACCTGAGTTTGGTGTACACGCCGGGCGTGGCCGAACCGTGCAAGGAGATTCACGCCGATCCCGACCGCGTCTACGACTACACCGTCAAGGGCAACCTGGTAGCGGTGGTGACGAACGGAACGGCGGTGCTGGGACTGGGCAACATCGGACCGGAGGCGGCCTTGCCGGTGATGGAGGGAAAAGCCCTCCTGTTCAAGTGGTTTGCCGACGTGGATGCAGTCCCGATCTGTGTCCGGGAGGTGGAGGTCGAGGCGTTTGTCGAGGCGGTGAAGCGCCTTGAGCCCACCTTTGGGGGCCTCAACCTGGAGGACATCGCCGCACCGGCATGCTTTGCCATCGAGGAGCGGCTCAAAACGGAGGTACGCATCCCCGTCTTTCACGACGACCAGCATGGCACGGCCATCGTTACCGCTGCCGGGCTCCTCAACGCCCTGCGCGTGGTCGGCAAATCTCTTTCCGCCGTACGGGTGGTGGTGAATGGCGCCGGTGCGGCGGGCATTGCTATTGTGCGCCTTCTGCTCCAGCTGGGCGTGGGCGATGTTGTCTTGTGTGACCGGTACGGCGCGCTCTATCCCGGCCGTCCCGAAGGAATGAACGCGATCAAGGCCGAGATGGCGGCGGTGACCAACCGCGAGCGCGTGCGCGGTACGCTGGCGGATTGTCTGCGCGGCGCAGACGTCTTCATCGGGGTCTCGACGGCCGGGGTGCTCACCCCCGACATGGTGCGCACGATGGCCCGGGACGCCATCGTCTTCGCCATGGCGAACCCCGTTCCCGAGATCCTGCCCGATGAGGCCAAGGCTGCCGGCGCGGCCGTTGTGGGAACGGGGCGTTCGGACTTTCCCAACCAGGTGAACAACGTCCTCGCCTTCCCCGGTGTGTTCCGCGGCGCGCTGGATGTGGCGGCGACGGAGATCAACGACGCGATGAAATTGGCGGCGGTAAACGCCATTGCCGGCCTCGTCGGGGAGGAACAGCTGTCGCCCGACTGCGTGATCCCCTCGCCCCTTGATCGGCGTGTGGCCCCGGCGGTGGCGGCGGCGGTGGCCGAGGCGGCGATGCGCACGGGCGTGGCCCGCAAAGCGGTCGACCCTGAGGTGATCCGCCGCCGGACGACCGCCCGCATCGCGGCCCAATTGCCCACGGGCGTGTAGGTCCTTCGTCCGCTTTTCCTTGACGGATGGCGGCGCGGTCCAAATAATAGATATGATGTGATCGCGCACAGCGCAACGAAGACGAAGCCGAGTTGCGGCAGGTGAAGGAGGAACCCCCATGTGGACCGTGATCTATATTGCGCCCAGCGAAAAGGCGGCCGAGCGGATCAAACAGCGGCTTGAAGAAGAGGGGTTTCTGGTGAAGATTCGCCCCAGCGGGGTGTCGAAGCAATACGAAGTGCTCGTTCCCGGCTCCGAAGTGCGAGAAGTCCAAGAGGTGCTCAGCGCCATTCTTCACGAATGAAGGGCGCCGAGTGTCGCAGGTGGGGTGTAAACGTGTTCAAGGACTGGTTTGGGAAACGGAAGCGGTACGCTACGCTGCCCGGCGTGCAGCCTGTGCGCCGGGAAGACGCGGCCGACGCGGCGGCGCGCGAGGAACGGCGGGAGATTCCCGAGGGGTTGCTCATCAAGTGCGACCGCTGCGGCACGATCACATATGTCAAGGAACTGGACAAAAACCTGAAGGTCTGTCGGGGATGCGATTACCACTTTGCCCTGTCTGCACCGGAGCGGATTCGCATTACGCTCGACGAGGGATCGTTTGTGGAGTACGATGCCGACCTGGTATCGGAAGACCCCCTGGGCTTTCCCGGCTATCCCGACAAGCTGGCCAAGTCCCAAGCCCAGTCGGGCCTGCGCGAAGCGGTGGTGACCGGGGAAGGCACGATTGACGGCTTCGCGGTCGTCATCGGCGTGATGGACAGCCGATTCATCATGGGCAGCATGGGATCGGTTGTGGGGGAAAAGATCACCCGCGCCATCGAGCGGGCCACGGAGAAGCGCCTTCCCCTCCTCCTCTTTTCCGCATCCGGCGGGGCACGCATGCAGGAAGGCGTGCTCAGCCTGATGCAGATGGCCAAGACATCGGCGGCCCTGGCTCGTTTCCACCGCGAGGGGCTCCTGTTCATCAGCGTCCTGACCAACCCGACGACCGGCGGCGTGTCGGCCAGCTTCGCCTCCCTCGGCGACATCAACATCGCCGAGCCCGGCGCGCTGATCGGCTTTGCGGGGCGGCGCATCATCGAGCAGACCATTCGGCAGAAGCTGCCCGACGATTTCCAGACGGCGGAGTTTCTGCTCAAGCACGGCCAGCTCGACCTCGTCGTGCACCGCAAGGAAATGCGCGCCACGCTGGCCAAGCTGCTCGATCTTCACCAGGTGAGGAGGGTCGGCTCGTGAGCGGGGAACTGCCTTTTGAACAGCCGCTCGTGGAGCTTCGCCGCAAGATTGCCGAGCTGCGCGCCTTTTCGGAGGAAAAGGCCCTTGATTTGTCCCAGGAGATTGCCCGCTTGGAGGAGAAGCTGCGCGAGCTGGAGCAGGAGATTTACGGCAATCTGACCCCGTGGCAGAAGGTGCAGATTGCCCGCCATCCGGGTCGGCCCACCACACTGGATTTCATCGAGCGCCTGCTTGACGACTTTGTCGAGCTGCACGGCGATCGCGTGTTTGGTGACGATCCGGCCATTGTGGGCGGCATTGGCAAGTTCCGCGGTATTCCGGTCACCGTCGTCGGGCACCAGAAGGGCAAAGACACGAAGGAGAACATCGCCCGCAACTTCGGCATGCCCCATCCCGAGGGTTACCGCAAAGCGCTGCGGCTCATGCAGCAGGCCGACAAGTTCGGGCGCCCGATCCTTTGCTTCATCAACACACCCGGCGCCTACCCCGGCATGGCCGCCGAAGAGCGCGGGCAGAGCGAGGCCATCGCCCGCAACCTGCGCGAGATGGCGGCGCTTCGCGTGCCCATCATCTGTGTGGTGACGGGCGAGGGTGGAAGCGGCGGGGCGCTGGCCCTCGGCGTGGGCAACCGGCTGTACATGCTGGAGAACAGCTTCTACTCGGTCATTTCTCCGGAAGGGGCGGCCGCCCTGCTGTGGAAGGATGCCTCTCAGGCGCAGCGGGCCGCGGAGACGATGAAGATCACCGCTCAAGACCTGCTGGAAATGGGGGTCATCGACGGGATCATCCCCGAACCGATGGGCGGGGCGCACCGGGACGTCGACTGGACGGCCCAGCGCCTCGGCGAGGTGATCGCGAAGGCCCTCGACGAGCTGATGCGCCTCAGTCCGGAGGAGCTGATCGAGGACCGGTACGAAAAATATCGGCGGTTGGGCGTCTTCACGTCCCTGGTGGGGATGGCTGATCGCTGATCCCGAGAAAGCTTCCCGTAGCCGTGCGGGAAGCTTTTTCGGTACAATGGGTGTACCATCATCGTGGTCACACGGCCGTTTCGTATGGCAGGCTCGTGCATCTCAGAGAAATCAGAGAAATAAGGAGAGGTGATCGGCGTGAAGCGCATCGCCGTCCTGACGAGCGGCGGCGACGCCCCGGGCATGAACGCGGCGATCCGGGCCGTCGTGCGCAAGGCGCTGTACCACAAGGTGGAGGTGTTCGGTGTCTACCACGGCTACCGTGGGCTGATCGAAGGGGATATCCGTCCGATGGATGTCGGAAGCGTGGGCGACATCATCCACCGCGGCGGAACGATTCTCTACAGCGCCCGCTGCGAGGAGTTCAAGACGCCGGAGGGGCAGGAGAAGGCCGTCGCGCAGCTTCGCGCCCGCGGCATCGAAGGGCTGGTTGTGATCGGCGGGGACGGCTCGTTCCGTGGCGCCTTGGGGCTGCACGCGCGGGGCATCTGCACCATCGGCGTTCCCGGGACCATCGACAACGACATTCCCGGCACCGATTTCACCATCGGCTTCGACACCGCGGTCAACACCGTGATCCAGGCCATCGACAAGATCCGCGACACGGCAACATCCCACGAACGGACCTACGTGGTCGAGGTGATGGGGCGCCACGCCGGCGACATCGCCCTGTGGGCGGGCTTGGCCGACGGCGCCGAATCGATTCTCATCCCGGAGGAACCCTATAACCTGGACGACATCGTCGAACGGCTCCAGCGCGGCCACCGGCGCGGCAAGAAGCACAGCATTATCCTCGTCGCCGAGGGCGTGGGCAGCGGAGTGGACATCGCCCGTGAAATCGCCGCCCGCACCGGTTTCGAAACGCGCGTTACCGTGCTGGGCCACATCCAGCGCGGCGGCTCGCCAACGGCCTTTGACCGTGTCCTGGCCAGCCGCATGGGGGCCATGGCCGTCGACCTGCTGCTTCAAGGCCGTTCCGGTCGCATGGTGGCCATCCGGAACAACCGGCTCGTCAACCTGGACATCGCCGAGGCCCTCGCGCAGACGCATACCGTTGACCTTTCGATGTACCATTTGGCGCGGATTCTGTCGATTTGAGGGGGAGGAGCGCGGTGATTCGCAAGACGAAGATTGTCTGCACCATTGGTCCGGCGAGCGAAGACGTGGCCACGCTCAAACGGCTCATCCAGGCGGGGATGAACGTGGCCCGGCTCAACTTCTCCCACGGCACCCACGAGGAGCATGCGCGGCGGATTGCGAACATCCGCCGGGCAGCGGCCGAGCTGGGCGCGACGGTGGCCATCCTCCTCGACACGAAAGGGCCGGAAATCCGTACCGGCATGCTCAAGGACGAGCCGGTGACGCTGCGTGAGGGAGACATCTTCACCCTGACCACCGAGGACGTGCCCGGCGATGCCACGCGGGTGTCGATCACCTACGATGGGCTGCCCCGTGACGTGAAGCCCGGCGACACCATCCTCATCGACGACGGGCTGATCGCCCTTACCGTCCTGGAGACGACGGAAACGGAGATCCGCTGTCGGGTGGAAAACGGCGGGGAGCTCAAGTCGCGCAAGGGGGTCAACGTGCCCGGCGTGCGGGTGCGCCTGCCGGGCATCACCGAGAAGGATGCCGCGGACATCCGTTTCGGCATCGCCCAGGGCGTTGATTTCATCGCCGCCTCTTTCGTCCGTAAAGCGGCCGACGTGCTGGAGATTCGCGAGATTCTGGAAGGGCACGGTGCCGACATCAAGATCATCGCCAAGATTGAAAACCGCGAGGGCGTGGCCAACGTCGACGAGATCCTCGAGGTGGCCGACGGTCTCATGGTGGCCCGCGGCGACCTGGGCGTGGAGATTCCGGTCGAGGAAGTGCCGCTGGTGCAGAAGGAACTGATCGCCAAGTGCAACCGTGCCGGCAAGGTGGTCATCACCGCGACGCAGATGCTGGACTCGATGCAGCGCAACCCGCGGCCGACGCGGGCGGAGACCAGTGACGTTGCCAACGCCATCTTGGACGGCACCGACGCGGTGATGCTCTCCGGCGAGACGGCGGCGGGCAAGTACCCCGTCGAGGCCGTGGAAACGATGGCCCGCATCGCCTTGCGCACCGAGCAAGCCCTGCCCTACGCTGAGTGGTTGGCCAAACAGAAGGCGGCTCAGGGGCAGACGATCACCGAGACGATTGGCCAGGCGGTGGCGGGTGCCTCGGTGGCCCTTAATGCGGCGGCGATTATCGCCCCGACGGAAAGCGGATACACGGCCCGAGTGATTGCCAAGTATCGTCCCAAGGCGCCCATTGTCGCCGTCACCCCCCACGAGCGGGTGCAGCGGCAGCTCACCTTGGTGTGGGGCGTTATCCCCCTCGTCGGCCAGACGGCGACGACGACCGACGAGATGCTGGAGGAGTCGGTCGCTTGTGCGGTGGCCTCCGGCGCGGTGCGCCACGGCGACCTCGTCATCATCACGGGCGGTGTCCCGGTGCGCGAGGCGGGGACGACCAACCTGATGAAGATCCACGTCGTCGGCGACATCGTGGCCAAGGGCCTGGGGATCGGTCGCACAGCGGTAACAGGCAAGGTAGTCGTTGGGCGGACGGCGGAGGAGGTGCTGGCCAAGATGACCGACGGGGCCATCCTCGTCACGGTGGCCACCGATCGGGACGTGATGCCGGCCATCGAGCGGGCGACGGCGGTCATCACCGAGGAAGGGGGGCTCACCTCCCATGCGGCCGTGGTGGGGCTTTCCCTCGGCATTCCCGTCGTTGTCGGCGTAAAGGGCGCCACCGAGCGGTTGAAGGACGGCATGGTGGTGACGGTTGATCCCGAGCGAGGGCACATCTATGCCGGGTACGCCAAGGTGCTGTGACCGGCTGCCGCGGCGCCAAGCCCATCCGGGCAACGGGAGGTGGACTGATGCGTACGCCAGGGGAGAGCCGGGTGCGGTGGACGGAAACGTCGCTGCGGGTGCGCTATGCCGAAACCGATCAGATGGGCGTGGCCTATTATGCCAACTATCTGATGTGGTTTGAGATCGGGCGCACCGAGTGGATCCGCGCGGTGGTTCCGTATCGCGAAATCGAAGCGCGGGGTCTCCTGCTTCCCGTGCTCGAAGCGCGGTGCCGGTACCTCGCCCCGGCGCGTTACGATGACGAGCTCATTGTGCGCACGGCTCTCACCCGGTGGGGCCCGGTGCGCCTGACCTTTGTCTATGAGATTCGGCACGCGGATCACCCGCAACCGATTGCCGAAGGGGAGACGGTGCACGCGTGGGTGGATCGGGCGTTTCGCCCCGTCAACCTCAAGAAGCACAGCCCCGATCTCTACCGGCTTCTGTCGGCGGCGGTTTCGGACGGGCCGG
>PKQU01000109.1 GCA_017577925.1 Bacillota bacterium | reverse complement strand
AAGCCGAGCGGCTGCGGAGGGAAGTGGAACGCCTGCGCGACGAGTTGGCGCGGGAACGGGAACGGTTTGCCCAGGAGAAGAACCGCCTGCTGGAAAAGGCGGAACGGGAAGCGGCCCAGGCGGTGGAAAAAGCGCGACGGGAGGCGGAGGCCATTCTGGCGGAGCTGCGCGAGCAGGCCAAAGCGGAGCAGGCGTCTATCCGTGAACACCGCCTCATCGCCCTGCGCAACCAATTGGATCGCGCGCGCGTGCGCTTTGAGCGGGAGGCATATCCGCGCCCGGCGCGGAGGGCCAATCCGCGCCCCGTGCGTGAAGGCGATGCCGTCCGCGTGCTGACCCTTGGTCAGAAGGGTACGGTGCTCGAGAAGGCCGGGGATCGGGAGTGGCTGGTTTCCGTCGGGCTGATGAAGGTGAAGGTGAAGGAAAGCGACCTTGAGCTCCTGGAGGAAGAACGGCAGGAAGAATGGGTGCCGGTTGCAACCGTGAAGGGTGCTGGCGGCGGGGTGTCACCCGAGCTCGACCTGCGCGGGCACACCGTAGAGGAAGCGCTGGTGGAGCTGGACCAATACCTCGACCGCGCCCTGATGGCGGGGCTCAACCGGGTTACCGTTATTCACGGCAAGGGGACGGGTGCGCTGCGCAGCGGCGTGCAGGAGTTTCTCAAACGGCACAAGCACGTGCGCGCCTTTCGCCTGGGCGGTCCCGGCGAAGGGGGATCGGGCGTGACGGTGGTGGAACTGGGATAACGTGCCGGCAACGGTGTGGACGGCTGCGCCTCACTCGGCGCGCACGGCAAGCTTGGGGATCCGAGGCGACAACGGGGAAGGGAGGCAGCCCATGTTTCTGGACCGGCTATCCAAATGGCTGCTGATTGTCGCGACGTTGTTCTTGCTGGGGGGAGCCCTGTACTGGGCGTATTTCGCGTAGACCGGAGGGCGAAAATGAGGCGACGGGTGCTTGTCCTGGTCGAGCGATTGGGAGCAACGGGCAGTGCCGGTGCGCTGCGCGCGGCCCGGCTGACGGCAAACATGGCCGAATGGGGTTGGGAGCCGGTTGTGATCCATCCGGAAGGGGACGCCGTGGTTGTCGACGAGCCCACGGCGCGGCGTCTCGCCGCGGTGGTGCGCGTGGTGGATCCGCCGCTCATTGGCCGAACGGGACCGTCTGCCCAAGGCCTTCGCTGGATGCTTGGTGTGGTGCGAGTGGCCGCGCGCGTGGCAAGACGCTTTGGCGTGCAGGCGATCCTGTCGATGGGAAGCGCGTGGTGGGCCCACGCCGCCGCATGGCGCCTGAAGCGGGCCGCGGGCTTGCCGTGGGTCGCCGACGTCGCCGCCCTTCCGGACTGGGTGTGGGACGCCGCGGAACACGAGCGAAGCCTCCGCATGCGGCGCGCCCTGTTTCGGACGGTCTTGCGCGGTGCCGACGCGCTCACCGTGCCGTCGCCGGCCTTGGCCGCCGCACTGCAACCGCTCATTGATCCGCCGGAGCTGGCGGTGATCCCGCCGGGATTCGAGCCGAGCGAATGGCGGGGGGCGTCGCCGGGCGGGAGGAAAACGGAGTTTGTCACCGTCCACGTGGGCGGGTACGGATTGGACGACCCGCCGCGCGGCCTAATGCCGGTGCTGAGTGCGATGGAGGCCATGCACCGTGAGGCTGTACGCCGCCGCGAACAGTGGGTGGTACGCCTGGTTGCGGAAGGAGGCGATGCGCGCTTGGCCGATGCCGTGCGCTGGGCGCAGGGCGCGCGCCGGACGTGGTTGACCATCCAGGATGCGGCGGGCAGGGACGCCGTCCTGGCGGCCATGCGCGAAGCCAACCTGCTCTTATACGTGGGAGGGGGACAGAGCGGGAGGCTCCTGCCCGACCATGTGGTCGATTACGCCGCAGCCGGCCGCCCGGTGCTGGCGGTGGCCGGCCCAGAGGAGGCGGCGGAATTGGCCCGCGTGGGTGTGGCGGCCCAATGGGTCGCGCCGGACGACATCGCCGCCTTTCGCCTTGCCTTTTACCGCGCATATCGCTTGTGGAAGCGTGGGGTGATTGCGGTGCCGCGCCGCCGCGCCGCGGGGACGGGCGCCCTTGTGCCGTGGACGGTTCGGGCACGCGAGCTGGCGGCGGTCCTCGACGGCCTGGTGGCGTCGCGCCCGGGGTTGGCCAAACAACAAAAAGCCGTCACGGGACGGTAACCCGTGCGGCTTTTTTGTTCCCGCGCGTGTTTTCTACACCTGACAAGCGGGACCGAAGGCCACCCAGGACGTTTCCGGTCATTGCGTTTGGCGGGCGAGGCGGAAATGATCCACGATGGCCCGCGCCGGGCGCATGGCCAGCTCGCGCAGGGGATCGACGAGGGCTGCCAGCCGTTTCCGTTCCGCTTCGCTCGCTTCAAGCTTGCGCAAGGCGGCATCGACCAGCGTCGCGGCGGACACGGTTTCGGTGGTTCCGACGGGCGCATCGCCCAATTGACGTAAAAAATGGTCGATTTTCGGGTCGTACGAGATGCCCACCATGGGAACGTGCTGCGCGGCGGCGAAGACCAGCGCGTGGAGGCGCACCCCGATGACGAGGGCTGCCCGGCCAATGACGCCCAACCATTGGGGCGGGGTCAACGGGTCGGCAAGCAGCACGGTGTGTTCGCGACGGCGCATCAGGTTTTGCACGGTCAGGCAGGCCCGCACGTCGTTTGGCGGGTGTAGGGGCAAGAGCGCGATGGTGTATCCGCTGGCAGCCAGCTGGTCTAATGCAACGGCAATCTCGGCAAGAAAGCGGCTGTTTCGCCAGTGGCGCACGCTGACGGCGACAAAGGGAGTGGTCAGGTTGAGCGACGTGACAATGGCATCGATTTCCTCGTGGGGAGCCGGCTTCAAGGTTAACACCGGGTCGGCGACCAGCTCAATGCGTTCGCGGGCGATGCCGAGTTCGGCCAGCAGGCGAGCCGAGCCTTCGTCACGGACGGAGATGTACGTGGCCCGGCGAAACGTGGAGCGAATCAGGGGGTAGAACCGCTGCTGGCGGATCGGGCCGATTCCCTGGGCATAGATGAACACCGGTTTCTGACACCATTCGGCCAAGGCGATAATTCCGGCGTAATAGGGAATGGAACGCAGGCCGCTGGCGTCTTGGAGCAAGCTTCCGCCGCCGCTCACCAAGGCGTCGGCGCTTTTCAGCGCGCGGAGCACGGAGAGCGGGTCCATCCGGTGCACAGCGTTCACGTGATACAGGCGTGCCGTGGCTGCCGGCTGGGCAGACAGCACGGTAATGACGATGGTGGGGTCAAGCTGGCGCAAGGAGGAGACGATGGCGTGCAAGATCGCTTCGTCCCCCGCGTTGTTGTACCCGTAATAACCGGATAGGACGACGTGCAAGGGCACCCGCCTCCTTTGGCCGTTTCCCGCGCGCATGGCATATGCCTGGCGAACCGGAAAAAGTTGGATGGCCCATGCCCCGCGGCGGCGTGACGACCGTGGACATACTGGTAGATGAAAATCCTCGATAACAAGGGTAATTGTATCGCATGTTTTGCCAAAGGGACAAGGAGGCGACCCGAATGCGCGGAACGGGTCGATCGCTGGCGCGGCGGTGGGTATGGGCACTTTTGGGATGCCTGGGGATGGCCCTGTTCGGCATCGGCACCTATGCCGCGTGGCAGTACGAACGGATGTGGACGCGGTGGAACGGGCCGCTACCGCAGGTCCCGGAGGTTCCCCGGGTGCCGGCTGCGTCGCCGACACCGGCCGGCGCCGCCGTAGCGAAGGCACCGGGCGACCCGTTTACGGTGGCTGTGCTCGGCATCGATTCGCGTGGGGAACGGCGCGCGCGCGCGGACACCGTGATGGTGGCGGCTGTCAATCCCCGCACGAAGCGCGTCTGTTTCGTCTCCATTCCGCGAGACACGTACGTGTACATCCCGGGGCGAGGGCCCGACAAGCTGAACCACGCCATGGCTTATGGGGGCCCGGCGTTGATGAAGGCGACCCTGGAGCGGCTGCTGGCCCTGCCGATTCACCATTACGTCGTCCTCGATTTTGCCGGTTTTACCCGCCTGGTAGACGAGCTCGGCGGCATTGAGGTCAACGTTGCCAAGCGTATGAAGTATCGCGATCCCGCCGACGGAACGACAATCGACCTGTATCCCGGTAGGCAGGTGCTCAACGGGGCCCAGGCCCTGGGGTACGCGCGCTATCGCTTGAGCGACATCGGTCCCAGTGACAGCGATGTCGAGCGCATGCGCCGGCAGCAGGAAGTGCTGCGCGCGTTGGCCGACAAGACGAATGACCTGCGCACGTGGCTCCACCTGTTTGCCGTGCTGGACATTCTCGGCGACCACGTCCGCACCGACCTGTCGAAAGCCCAGGTGTTGCGCCTCGCGGGCGCGTTTGCTGGCGGCGTGTCCGACGATTTCCTCATCTTGGAGACCCTGCGCGGCGAGGACCGACTCGTGCGCGGATCCCGCGGCCGGCGTGTGTGGTACACCTTTGTGCCGGAACGGGAGCGGCAAGCGGCGGCCGCACAGCTGCGGGCCGTTCTCAACGAGGCTGCGCAACAAGGGAAACGGAGTGAGCGGAAGGGGGTACCCTAACGCCCAAGCCGCCGGCCCATTCCCGGCAGCGGGTGCGGCGAGGCCGGGAGCCGTCCCGATGGGCGCGCCGGGTTCTGCCGGCCCCATTTCTCCGACAGAAATGACGTGAAATTCGTATTTAATACGAAAGTTGGACATGTTATAATATTAAATAGTGAATGGTCATTCAGTTTCGGCATGTGCCATTGCCGTTGCGCATATACCACCACTAACACCTCGGGTGCGGGCATTTGCCCATTCGCTGCAACGAAACGATCCGGCAGATCGACGAGACGGGGGGATGGGGGATGGACAGACCGTGGTTGCGCTACTATCCGAAGGGTGTGCCACCGACGCTGTCGTATCCCGATGTGCCGCTTTTTCACTATCTGCTGGACGCGGCAGCGCGGGTGCCGGACCGGCCGGCGATCAGCTTTTTCGGGAAGCGTTTGACGTATGGGGAGGTGGCCGACCAGGCCAAGCGGTTGGCGCGTGCCCTGCAGGCCCTCGGGGTGCAAAAGGGCGATCGCGTGGCCATCATGCTGCCCAACTGTCCGGCCAGCGTCATCGGCTACTATGGGGCGCTCTTGGCCGGGGCTGTGGTGGTACCGACCAATCCGCTGTACACGGAACGGGAATTGGAACACCAGTTGGTCGATTCCGGCGCGGAAACGATCCTCGTGCTGGATCAGCTCTTCCCGCGCGTGTGGAACGTGCGGGCGAAGACACCCCTGACGCGCATCATCACGGTGAGCCTGAAAGATTACCTGCCGTTTCCCAAAAACGTGCTCTACCCCTTGGTGCAGCGGCGCAAAGGGCAATGGGTACGCGTCCCCAGAGGCGCCGATGGCGTGTGGCCTCTCGCCGACCTTCTCCGCACCTTCTCGCCCGATCCCGAGCCGGTGGCCATTGATCCGCGCGACGACTTGGCCCTGTTGCAGTACACCGGGGGAACGACGGGTACCCCCAAGGGCGCCATGCTTACCCACCGCAACCTGGTGGCCAATACCGAGCAATGTGTCGCCTGGATGGGGGATGTGTCGTACGGCCAGGAAGTGATTCTCGGCGTGCTGCCCTTTTTCCATGTCTACGGCATGACCGTGGTGATGAATTTTGCCGTGCGCACAGCGTCCAAGATGGTCCTCGTGCCGAAGTTTGACGTCAACGAGGTGCTGACGCGGATCGAAAAAGAGCGGCCAACCATGTTTCCCGGCGCGCCGACCATCTACGTGGCCCTCATCAACCATCCCGGCATCACGCGTTACGACCTCTCGTCCATCAAGGCGTGCCTCAGCGGCTCGGCGCCGCTGCCGGTTGACGTGCAGCAAAAATTTGAAGCGCTTACAGGTGGACGACTGGTGGAGGGGTACGGGTTGACCGAGACATCGCCGGTCACCCACGCCAACCCGATTGATGGCCGGCGCGTGACCGGCAGCATTGGCCTGCCGTGGCCGGATACGGACTGCCGCATTGTCGACCCGGACACGGGCGAACCCCTTCCCCCGCGGGAGATCGGCGAAGTGGCCGTGCGCGGTCCGCAGGTGATGAAGGGGTACTGGAACCAGCCGGAACAGACGGCGGCGGTGTTGCGGGACGGGTGGCTCCTCACCGGCGACCTCGGGTACATGGACGAGGACGGGTATTTCTACATCGTCGATCGCAAGAAGGACATGATTATCGCCGGCGGGTACAACATCTACCCGCGCGAGGTGGAGGAAGTGCTGTACGAACACCCGGCGGTGCGCGAGGCGGCCGTGATCGGCGTGCCCGACCCGTACCGCGGCGAGACGGTGAAAGCCTTCGTGGTGCTCAAGGATGGCGCGCGCGCCACCGAACAGGAGCTGGACGCCTTCTGCCGCCAACGGCTTGCGGCGTACAAGGTGCCGCGCATCTACGAGTTCCGCCGGGAACTGCCCAAGTCGGCCGTTGGAAAGGTGTTGCGCCGCGTCTTGCAAGAGGAAGAGCGGCGCAAGCAGAAGGAAATGGCGGCGGTGAAATCGTGCGAGGGGTAAGGGGAACGTCAGGGCAAGATTGCCTCTTCGTGGATGTCCGCCGCCCTGTGGGGCCGCGTGGGGGCCAGTGAGTGCGCGACGTTGTAGGCGAAGACGAACTGACCGGGGATCATCCGTGCACCGCCGAGGGCCTGGGCGACGTTGAGCTGGGGCCCATCAGCGATTGGAACGGCCCCTGCAGGCAGGTAATGAGGGAGAAGATCCCGCCGGTGAGCAGGAAGCGCAGCGGGATGTTCGTCGCCGCGACATGCCACTGCTCGGGACATCCCGCAACTTTCCCGGCTCTACGCTAAAAAGTGTGGGTTCTAAGAGGAAAAGGCGGTCGACGAGCCAAGGGATAGTTAAGCACACCACATCCCGAAGGAGGCTCGCGACCGCCTATGAACAAGCTTACCGCAGAAATGTTCGGCTTACAATCGTGGATTGTTTACC
>PKQU01000276.1 GCA_017577925.1 Bacillota bacterium | reverse complement strand
TCGGCATGTTCGGTCCGGTCGCCCCGGCGCGTCCACGTGCGCACGCGAACCCCCTCGGGTGTGCGCCCCTCGAGCACGCGGTAGGTCGAATCCACCAGCACCAGGGCCATGTCGCGAACCCCTTCGGCGTGCACGGTGTAGCGGCGGTGGTCGCGCGCCTCCCGCAGCGTTTCCCATCCGGTGGCCACCACCTGCCAGCCCTCCGGCACCGTCACCTGCAGGTGGTAGTCGGCCACTTCCGAATAAAAGGGGTCGCCGATGGGATAGTACGGATCGAGGCGCCAGCCGCCGGCGTCGCGCACGGCCAGGATGGGCAGGGCATTGCCCAGCCACACCGCGTGTGCGTCGTAGGACAGCCGCCCGTTGTTGCGCGGCACATGCAGGGCAAACCGTAAGGCGACCGTACACGGTCGGCCGCGGGGCACGGCCACCTCGAGCACCGTCCCGCGCACGGCGTGGCGGGCCGGACGGCCGTTGACCGTCACGTCCGCGACGTCAATCCGCCCGGGCAACCGCTCCCTCCCGAGCACCTCTTCCCATGCCGGTCCGGACAGGGCCCGGTCGTCGCGGAAGGCGTTGGCGTAGAGGTGGACGTAAAGACGCCCATCTGCCGTCAGGGCCGCGGGCACCTCGGCCCGCCAGGTCCCGCGCAACAGCGGCGGACGGGCGGATTCCCCCGCGCCCGCCGACGGCACAAGCGGAAGCCGCTCTGCGACAAGGTGCACCGTGTACCGCACCCGCTCGGCCGCCCCCTCCCCATGCGCCACCGCACCGAGCGGCTCCTCCGCACACCCCCACACCACAGCCAGCAGCAACACCACGCGCAGGACAGTTCCCATGCCGTTTCCTCCCCAAACGCATCGACGGATGGGCGTTAGTCTTACCCAACACAAAAAACGGCATGCGCCCTGGGGGCATGCCGTTTTTTTCGTTCTGGCACCACCGCAGCCTCCGAAGCGCCGGAACCGGCTACTTTGCGGGATCCGACACGGTTGCGTTACGCGCTGCCAAGGAACACGTAGCGGGCCAGAATCAGCGCCGCCAGGATCCACATCATCCAGTGAATGCGCACCTTCTCCCGGCTCACCCGGTTGTGCGCCGCAGCGAGGAGGACGTAGAAGACGATTCCGGCGGAAATGCCGTTGGCAATGGAGTACGTAAAGGGCATAAGAACGATGGTCAGGAACGACGGGATGGCGTAGACCATCTTGTCGAAGGCAATCTTCTTGACCGCGCTCATCATCAGCACACCGACGATGATCAGCGCGCACGCCGTGGCCGCGTTGGGGATGATCGCCACAAAGGGCGCCAGAAGAAAGAGCGACGCCAGAAATAGCAGGCCGGTGGTCACCGCCGTCAGGCCCGTACGGCCGCCGGCGGCGATCCCGCTGGCGCTCTCGATGTACGCGGTGATCGTCGATGTACCGAGCAGGGCGCCGAGGGACACCCCGCCGGCGTCCACCAGCATGGCCCGGCCAAGCCGCTTCTGGCCGTCCGGCCGCTGGAGGAGTCCGGCCCGATCCGCCGTACCCACCAGCGTGCCGAAGGTGTCAAAGAGCTCCACGAACGTAAACACCATGATGACCTCCAGGAGCCCCATTCTCA
>PKQU01000108.1 GCA_017577925.1 Bacillota bacterium | reverse complement strand
CACGCCTACTACCTGAAATATCAAAACAAGCGCCCGGACTACGTCGCCGCTTGGTGGAACGTCGTCAACTGGGACGAGGTGAACAAGCGCTACCTCGCGGCGAAGAAGTAACGAACCGGTTGTTCTGGCCCAACGTGACCGGTAAAAGCCCCAGGTTCTTTGGCCTGGGGCTTTCGGTTTTGACGGTCGCGCCGGTATTCTGAAATGCCGCCTCAACGAAAACCATTCCTCAGGGCAAACGGATGCGGTAAAATTCGAACAAGACGCACATCTCGACTGTGTGTGGCGGACCAATCGCAGACACCACGTGCAAGGGGGGAATGCCCGGTGACTACCTCCAGTTGGGACGAGGTTTTCGAAGAGGACTACCTGTACTTTTCCGAAACGCTCCTCACTCCCGATCGCAACGACCGGGAGGCGGCCCTCCTGGTCCGGTTGTTGGGTTTGCCCGCGCAGGCGGAGGTTCTGGATGCGCCCTGCGGCCACGGGCGCATCGCCAATCGTCTGGCGCGCATGGGCTATCGGGTGACCGGCTTGGACAAAAGCCGCCCCTTTCTTGAACGCGCGCGGCGCGAGGCGGAGGAGTGGGGGGTGCAAGTGGACTATGTGGAGGGCGATGTGCGCCGGTTGCCGTGGACGGAACGATTTGATGCGGTGATCAACTGGTTTACGTCGTTTGGCTATTTCGACGACGAGGAGAACCGCCTTGTGCTGCGGGAAGCGCATCGCGCCCTGCGGCCCGGGGGCCGTCTGGTGGTCGAGATGATTGCCCGCGATCGCGTGGTGCAGCAGGTTGCGGCCAATGGAGGCGAATGGGTGGGCGTCGTGGAGCGGGACGGCAACCTGCTCGTGGACCGCACGCGCTTCGATGTGCTGACGTCCCGTGTGGAAACCGAGCGCCTGCTGCACCGGGAAGGGCGGGTTCGTCGGGTCCGCTACTCCGTCCGGGCCTACACCTTTCCTGAATTGCGCGACGAGCTCATCCGCGTCGGCTTTCGCGAGGTGCACGGTTTTGGCGAAGACGGTTCGCCGCTAACCGTATGCAGTCGGCGCATGATTGTGGTCGCAGAAAAATAGGGAAACCGAACCCCCTGCCGTAGCGGCAGGGGGCGTTTTCGTTAGGGCACGGGTGAGCGTTTCCGTGGGCCCAAACTGCCGGGGGACGGCTCACGACGGCTGCCCGACTTCCGTGGCCGGTGCCTTTGCGCGGTCGGCTTCGCCGCCTTCCGCAAACGGATTCCGCAGCACGGCGCCGGTGTTGGCCGATGTGACGAGGTGGGCGTAACGGGCGAGGTACCCGCGTGTGATCTTCGGCGTGAACCCCGGCCACTCGGCGCGGCGGCGGGCCAGCTCCTCGTCGGGGACGCGCAGCTCGATTGTCCGCCTGTCCAGGTCGATGCAGATGATGTCCCCGTCGCGCACCAGGGCGATCGGTCCGCCTTCCGCCGCTTCCGGTGACACGTGGCCGACGCAGATGCCCCGTGAGGCGCCGGAAAAGCGCCCGTCGGTGACGAGGGCCACCTTCGTGCCGAGCCCCATGCCAACAATTTGCGACGTGGGGGCGAGCATCTCCGGCATTCCCGGTCCACCCTTGGGCCCCTCGTAGCGGATGACGACGACGTGGCCTTCCTTCACCTTGCCGCTGGCAATGCCGGCGAGGGCCTCTTCTTCCGAATCGAAGCAGATGGCCGGCCCCTCATGGCGGCGGATGGACGGGTCGACGGCCCCCGTCTTGATCACCGCCCCCTTCGGCGCGAGGTTGCCAAATAGCACGGCCAGCCCGCCCGTCTCGCTGTGCGGATTGTCGACGGGCCGGATCACCTCATGGTCCGTCACCTTCGCGTCGGCGATGTTTTCGCCGAGGGTCTTGCCGGTCACGGTGATGCAGTCGAGGTGGAGGACGCCCTCCTTCTTGCTCAGCTCCTTGAGAATGGCACTGACCCCGCCGGCGCGGTGGACGTCTTCGATGTGCCAGTCAGAGGCCGGGCTGATCTTGGCCAGGTGCGGCGTGCGCGCGGCAATGGTGTTGATCCGCTCCAGCGGGTAGTCGATGCCCGCCTCATGGGCGATGGCCAGGGTGTGCAGCACCGTGTTCGTCGAGCCACCCATGGCCATGTCGAGGGCGAAGGCGTTGTCGATGGCGTTCACCGTCACGATGTCCCGCGGCTTGAGGTCGAGCTCGATGAGTTTCAGGATCTGGTGCGCCGCGGCGCGAGCCAGCTCTTTGCGCGCCTCGTCAACGGCGAGGATGGTGCCGTTCCCCGGGAGGGCCAGGCCCAGCGCCTCGGCCAGGCAGTTCATCGAGTTGGCCGTGAACATCCCGCTGCAGGAGCCGCAGCTGGGGCACCCGTAACGCTCCAATTCTTCCAGGTGCGCCTCGTCGATGAGCCCCTTTTGGAAGGCGCCGACGCCCTCGAACACGGAGGCGAGGGAGATGGCCCGACCGTCGCGGGTGCGCCCGGCTTTCATCGGTCCGCCGCTCACGAATATGGTGGGGATGTTGACGCGCAGGGCGCCCATCATCATGCCGGGGGTGATCTTGTCGCAGTTGGGGATGCAGATGAGGCCGTCGAACCAGTGGGCCGCCACCACCGTCTCGATGCTGTCGGCGATCAGTTCCCGGCTGGGCAGGGAGTAGCGCATGCCGATGTGGCCCATGGCGATGCCGTCGTCCACGCCGATGGTGTTGAACAGGAACGGTACGCCCCCGGCTTCGCGCACCGCTTCCTTCACGATTTCCCCGAATTCCTTCAGGTGCACGTGGCCGGGAATGATGTCGATGTAGGAGTTGGCGATGGCGATGAAGGGTTTGTCGAAGTCCTCGTCGGTGACGCCACATGCCCGCAGGAGGCTGCGGTGCGGGGCGCGGTCGAACCCCTTTTTGATCATGTCGCTGCGCCGCTTCATCCCATTGGCACTCCTTCCGTGCAGGTTTGCTCACCATTGTACCAGAGAAAAATCCTTTTGTATATTTTGAAAACGCTATCGTATTCTCTGGCGGCCTCCCTGTGCGGGTGGTGCAGATGCGCCCCATATCGGGCGGGAAAATGTGGTACACTAATCCCAAAGAGCGCTGCGGCCTGGCCGGAGAGACGTGCAGGACGAGGCGATTCCATGACGCAGGAGGGTTTGCGGTTGACATGCGGTTTTGCGGGCGGACCGGTCCGTCTGATGGTCCGCGTTTACCGTGACGTGCTGCCGGGCGTGTACCGTGAACTGGCCGGCTGGCGGAGAATGGCCGAGGCCATTCCCGACCCGGAATTGCGCCGCCAGGCCCTTGCCAGTATGACGGCCAAACGGTTTCATTGCGAGGGCGGTGCGGTGTACGCAGCGGCGGCGCCCACTCCGGAGGCGCGTCGCGGGCTGATCCGCCTGATCGTGGCGTTGCAAACGATTAGCGACTACCTGGACAACCTGTGTGACCGAAGCACGTCGCTCGACCCCGCCGATTTCCGGCAGCTGCACCAGGCGATGCACGACGCGGTGGTCCCCGATGGAACCGTGGGCGATTACTACGCCTGCCGCCGCGAACGCGACGACGGTGGGTACCTGGCGGCGCTGGTGCGTGCGTGCCAGGAGGAGGTGGCCAAGTTGCCGGGATACGGGACGGTGGCGGAGACGGTGCGGCACCTCGTGGCGCTGTATGCCGACCTGCAGGTGCACAAGCACGTGGAATGGAGCCAGCGGGAGGCGCGCCTGTTGTCGTGGTGGGAGGCTCACCGTGCCGCCCATCCCGAGCTGCGGTGGAACGAATTTGCCGCGGCCACCGGCTCGACTCTGGGCATGTTTGCCCTGTTTTTGGCCGCCACCGACCCGCACGTGGACAGGGACACGGTGCGCCGCATCGTGGCCACCTATTTTCCGTGGGTGTGCGCGTTGCATATCCTGCTCGACTACCTGATCGACCAGGAGGAAGACCGACGCGGCGGGGACCTGAACTTTGTCGCCTACTACCGCGATGCGGGGGAGGCGGCCGAGCGCCTGGTCTATTTTGCGCGCCGCGCGCGGGAGGCGACGCGCGGGCTTCCGGATGGGCGCTTTCACCGGCTGATCGTGGACGGTCTGTTGGGACTCTATTTGTCTGACGGGAAGGTGCGCCGCCAGCGGACGGTGCGGCTCGTTTCGCGCCGATTGCTGGCGACCGCGCCCCTGACGGCGCGCTTTTTTTACGTCAACAGCGTGCTCATCCGTGCCTTTTCGCCGTCGTGAGCCCGCGCGTGGGGCAGGCGGAAGCCGGTCGCGCCCCGCACCGGTATTGAACTGACCGGTCAGTACAAGATCAAATCCCTCTCGGGAGAATGAACCGTGGAAAGAGTGCCTGGCAGCAAAAGGGGCGCCGGCGGCGGAAGGGTGACGACGATTCTGGCCGAAACGAAACACGGGTGGCGGAGCGGTTTCCGCCACCCGTTTCGTTTCTACGGGGACCAGGGGCAGCCTAGGCGTCTGGGGTGTTCGGCAGCCCCAGTTTTTTACGCACGTGCGATTCCCGGTACATCCACCCGATGGCGGCTTGCTTCACGCGGCCGTTTCGGTCGAGGTAGACGGCGGCGACGAGGGGATAATGCCCGTCGGCCGCCCGAAAGCGCACATCTACCCAGCGCACCTCGGTGCCGCCAGCAACCGGGTGTACGCGGGGCACGGCGTAGCGGGTGAAGGACAAGAGGGCCTGGACGTACGGATGCATCCGCGCCTCGCGCACGGCCGGGTGGTCGTGTGGCGGGCGGGTCAGGACATCCCGCCATGTCAGCCGGCCGTCTCGCCATGTCCCCACGCGCACCGCCTGTCCGTCGTCGGCGATGACGTTCCAGGTGGCCGGGAAAAAGGTGGGGAGAACGGTGGTGTCCGTTCGCGGGTCGCCGATGGCGCGCCGGATGGACCGGGCGACGCGGCGGCGCACGGCCCAACGAATCGCGCCCCAGGCGGCGGTAGCGGCGTAGACGGCGGCGAAGAGCGGTCCGGGGGGGACGCCCATCGCCCACAGGACGAGGCCCAGGACGTGGAGGGCAAAGAGGACGGGATCGAAAATGGGCAGGACGTGCCACGCCACCCAGCGACGCGAGAAGGGCCAGAGCACCTGCGTTCCGTAGCTGTTCAGCAGGTCGGTGAACGCGTGGACAAACACGGCGACGGACGTCCAGCCGAGGAGATGCCAAAACGGCACCGGTCCGAGGAGCAGCTCTACCCCGCCGGCGATGAGCCAGGGCCATGCCAGCAGGGCGGGCAGGGAATGGGTGGGCCCACGGTGATAGCGCACATATGCGGCCGGTCCGCCGAGGCGCACCAGGCCGTCGAAATCCGGAGCCTGGGAGCCGATAGTGGTGGCCAGCAGAACGGCCGTGGCAAGGCTTGGGTCTTCGGCCACCATCGGGTCGAGACGGGCCAGACCGGCGAGGGTCATGCCCATGACCGCATGGGTGAGGGTGTCCAAGGCCATCCCTCCCATTTGCGTTGCCGATTGTTTTTATTATAATCGAACGCGGCAAAGGCAAGGGGGGCGAGTGGCAA
The DNA here is from genome assembly GCA_017577925.1 of Bacillota bacterium. Lineage (GTDB taxonomy): Bacteria > Bacillota > Bacilli > Calditerricolales > Calditerricolaceae > Calditerricola. The sequence continues at coordinate 1,505 of PKQU01000108.1, read as the reverse complement.
TGAGCCGGATGCCAGAGGAAATGCCGCTGCGCGTGTATGTCGAATACCGCGTCGTTCCCGAACGGCGCGGCGAGTACGAGTCGCGGATGCGGGCGTGGCAGGCCCGGGTGGCCCAGCTTCCCGTCGTTTCCTATTCCCGCTACGAAGGGCTGGATCAGCCCCACCTGATGGTGGAAGAGTACCTTGTGCCGGACGCGGCCGCATACCGCCTGCTCAAGGACCTGCGCACCGGACGGCGGGAGCCGGACGCGCCGTGGCAGATTGGCACCTGTGTGCAGGGGGGATGGGAAAAGGTGCACGTGTGGGCCTTCGTGCCCCGAGGTGGCAATGAGGCCGGCGACAAGGAGCAGGCCGGTGGGGAACAGGAGGGACGGCGGTGAGCCGACGGGCAACTTCCGAACAGGTGTCCCGCGCGGCTGCGATCCTGCAGGGATTCGATGTGGCCGGTGTTCGGCGCCGGCTGGTGGAATGGTTTCATTGCCAGAAGCGCGACCTGCCGTGGCGCCGCGACCGCGATCCGTACAAGATTTGGGTTTCGGAAGTGATGCTGCAGCAGACGCGGGTCGAGACGGTTCTTCCCTATTACCTGCGCTTTGTGGAGCGGTTTCCCACGGTGGAGGCGTTGGCCGCGGCGGAGGAAGCGGATGTGCTGAAATTGTGGGAGGGGCTGGGGTACTACAGCCGCGCGCGCAACCTGTTGCGGGGGGCCCGCCAGGTAATGGAGGAGTTTGGCGGCGTCCTGCCCGATGACCCGGAGCAGCTGGCCCGCATCAAGGGCATCGGCCCGTACACGGCGGGGGCCATCCTCAGCATCGCGTACGGCCGGCCGGTGCCGGCCGTGGATGGCAACGTCCTTCGCGTGCTGTCGCGCCTTCTCCTGGTGGAGGAGGATATCCAGAAGCCGGGGAACAGGCGGCTGTTTACCGAGTTGGCGGCACAATTGGTCTGTCCTGACGATCCGTCGGCCTTTAACCAGGGCTTGATGGAGTTGGGCGCCCTCGTGTGCACGCCGCGCGCGCCCAAATGCCTCCTGTGTCCGGTGCGCGAGGACTGTCGCGCGTACGCCGCCGGACGGGAGCGGGAACTTCCGATAAAAGGGAAGCGGAAGTCCATCCCCACGGTGGACATGGTGGCCGCGGTGGTGCGGCGCGGCGCGACCGTGTATGTCTACCGGCGTCCGGAAGGCGGTTTGCTGGGCGGATTGTGGGCTTTTCCCGATGGGGAGCGCCACGCGCATGAGGCGTGGGAGGCGGCCGTGGAGCGCATCCTGCGCGAACGGTATGGACTGGCCGTCGCGGTGGGCGGCCCGCTCCTCGACGTGGTGCATACCTTCAGCCATTGCCGCTGGAACCTGCGCGTCTTTCACTGTGTGTGGAGGGCGGGAGACGGCACGGCCCCCGAGGGGCGCTGGATAGAGGAGGGCGAGCTGGAGACACTGGTTTTCCCGGTGTCGCACAAAAAGATCGTGACCACCCTGCGCGGCGAATCCGTTTCCGCTCGCAGGG
>PKQU01000107.1 GCA_017577925.1 Bacillota bacterium | reverse complement strand
GGCTCCGTCGGTTCCTCCTTTGTGGCGACGATGACGCGCATCACCGAGGTCAACCCGTTGCCGCCGCACTATGTTTGTCCGTCGTGCCATTACAGCCAGTTTTTCACCGACGGGTCGGTTGGCTCGGGCTTCGACCTACCGGACAAGGATTGCCCGCGTTGCGGAACGAAACTGAAGAAGGACGGTCACGACATCCCCTTCGAGACGTTTATGGGCTTCAAGGGGGACAAGGTCCCGGACATCGACCTCAACTTCTCCGGCGAGTACCAGCCCATTGCCCACAAATATACCGAGACGCTGTTTGGTCGGGATTACGTCTTTCGCGCCGGGACGATTTCCACTGTTGCCGACAAGACGGCCTATGGTTTCGTGATGAAGTATGTTGAAGACAACGGGCTCAAGCTGCGCCAGGCGGAGATCGACCGCCTTGCCCGCGGCGTGACCGGCGTGAAGCGGACCACCGGCCAGCACCCCGGCGGGCTCATGGTCATCCCGCAGAACAAAGAGGTGTACGACTTCACGCCGATCCAGCATCCGGCCGATGATCCGGATACGGAAACGATCACGACGCATTTCGACTACCATGCCATCAGCGGGCGCCTGCTCAAGCTGGACATCCTCGGGCACGATGATCCCACGGTGCTGCGCATGCTGCAGGACCTCACCGGCATCAATCCGAAGGAGGTTCCCGTCGACGATCCGAAGGTACTCGGGATCTTCAGCAGCACCGAGCCGCTGGGTGTGACGCCGGAGGAGATCGGCACCAACGTCGGCACGCTGGGTATCCCCGAATTCGGAACGAAGTTCGTGCGCCAGATGCTGGAGGACACGCGGCCGAAGACCTTTGCCGAGCTGGTGCGCATCTCCGGGTTGTCCCATGGCACTGACGTGTGGCTGAACAACGCCCAGGACCTCATCCGCAGCGGGACGGCGAAGCTCTCCGAGGTCATCTCCACGCGTGACGACATCATGGTCTACCTGATCCAAAAGGGCATGGAGCCCTCGCTGGCCTTCAAGATCATGGAGCGCGTGCGCAAAGGGAAGGGCCTGGGAGAAGAGGAGATTGCCGCCATGCGCGAGCACGGCGTGCCGGAGTGGTACATCGAATCGTGCCAGAAGATCAAGTACATGTTCCCCAAGGCCCATGCCGTCGCCTACGTGCTGATGGCCGTGCGCATTGCCTGGTTCAAGGTGTACCGGCCGATCGAGTTTTACGCCACCTACTTCACCGTCCGCGCCGACGACATTGATCTCGCCCTCGTGCGCCGCGGCCCCGACGCGGTGCGGGAGAAGATCCGCGAGCTGAACGAAAAGGGCGCCAGCGCCACGCCGAAGGAGAAGAACCTGCTGACCATCCTCGAAATGTGCCTGGAGATGCTGGCGCGGGGCTTTTCGTTCCAGAACGTCGACCTGTACCGTTCCGACGCGACCCAGTACCTCGTCGACGGCAACACCCTCATCCCGCCCTTCAACGCGCTGCCCGGCGTCGGGACGGCGGCGGCGAAAGCCATCGTCGAGGCGCGGGAGGAGGGGCCGTTCCTGTCCGTCGAGGACCTGCAGCAGCGCGCCCGCGTCTCCCGTGCCGTGGTGGAATTGTTGGCCGAGCAGGGGATCCTGCGCGATCTGCCGGAGACGAACCAGTTGTCGCTTTTCTGAAACGGTTTATTGTCGACGGATGCGGAGCATGCTATAATAGACGTCGTATGGCGCCGGAATAACCGTTGTCGACAAGAGTGGGGCAACCCACTCTTTCTTGTTAGGCAAAGCAGGGAGGGTTCGTCGTGAGCCAATCGATCGAAGCGCTCGTCGAGCAATTGGCGGCGCCGATTTTGGAAGAAGAGGGCTGCGAGTTGGTCGACGTCGAGTTTAAACGGGAAGGCAGGAGCTGGTACCTGCGCCTCTATATCGATAAGGAGGGCGGCGTGGATATTGAGGACTGCAGCCGGGTGAGCGAGCGGCTTTCCGCCCGCCTGGATGAGGTGGATCCCATCCCCCAGGCGTATTTCCTGGAGGTGTCTTCACCGGGAGCCGAGCGACCGCTGACCAAACCGCGTCACTTCCACTGGGCGGTGGGGAAGGCGGTCCACGTCACCACGCGCCAGCCGCTCGATCGCCAGAACGTGTTCCAGGGCTATCTGACATCCTTTGACGGCCAGACGCTGGTCATCGAAGACCTGGACGACGAGGGTTCGGTGTACACCATCCCCTATGACCTCGTGGCCAAGGCCCGTCTGCTCGTCGTGTGGGAATGACCGGACCACGGTGAAGGGTTGAAAGGAGGAACCGTCGCGTCATGAACGCCGACTTTATCCAGGCGCTCAACGATCTCGAACGGGAAAAGGGCATCAGCAAGGAGACGCTAATCGAGGCCATTGAGGCGGCGCTCATTTCGGGCTATAAGCGCAATTTCAATTCCGCCCAGAACGTGCGCGTCGACATCAACCGGGAGACAGGCGAAGTGAAGGTGTACGCGCGCAAGACCGTGGTGGAAGAGGTTACCGACCCGCGCCTGGAGATCGCCCTCGACACGGCGAAGGAAATGAACCCCAACTACCAGCTTGGCGACATCGTGGAGATTGAGGTGACGCCGCGCGATTTCGGGCGCATCGCCGCCCAGACGGCGAAGCAGGTGGTGACCCAGCGTATTCGCGAGGCCGAGCGGCAGATCATCTACCACACCTTTGTCGATCGCGAGCACGACATCATCACCGGTATCGTCCAGCGACGCGACAGCCGCTACCTGTACGTCGATCTGGGGCGCACGGAGGGCCTCCTGCCGCTTCACGAGCTCATGCCGACCGACGACGTGAAGCAGGGCGACCGCATCAAGGCCTACATCACGCGCGTGGAAAAGACGACCAAGGGGCCGCAGATCCTCCTGTCGCGCACCCATCCCGGCCTCTTGAAGCGCCTGTTTGAACTGGAGGTGCCCGAGATCTACGACGGCGTCGTTGAGATCAAGGCCGTGGCGCGGGAGGCTGGCGAGCGCTCGAAAATCGCCGTCACCTCGCACGACCCGAACGTCGACCCCGTGGGAGCCTGTGTCGGGCCGAAGGGGATGCGCGTGCAGACGGTGGTGGGCGAGCTGAACGGGGAGAAGGTGGACATCGTCCGCTGGTCCGATGACCCGGCAGAGTTCATCGCCAACGCCCTCAGCCCGGCGAAGGTCGTCCACGTTCTCATCGACCGGGACAGCAAGGTGAGCCGTGTCATCGTACCCGACCACCAGTTGTCCTTGGCCATCGGCCGACGCGGGCAAAACGCGCGCCTGGCGGCGAAGCTGACGGGCTGGAAGATCGACATCAAGAGCGAGACGCAGGCCCGCGAGGAGGGGCTGTGGGATCCCGAGGCGGAAAACACCGCCGGCGAAGACGACGCGTGGGCTGCCGATGAGGTGTGGGAGGCGGACACCGACACGGCTGGCATAGCCGTAGACGCGGAACCGGAGGAAGAAGGCGCAGCGGGGGATGCGGCCTCCGATGTCTCCGATGACACCGTCACGGACCCGACCGAACCGCGTTGAGCCGCCCGGGGCCGAGGGAGAAAAGGAGGGGAGCGCAATGCGGCCGAAAAAGGTTCCCATGCGCAAATGTGTCGCCTGCCAGGAGATGTTTCCCAAGAAATCGCTGATCCGTGTGGTGCGCACGCCGGAAGGGAATGTCATCGTCGACCCGACGGGGAAGGCGAACGGCCGTGGCGCGTACCTGTGCGGCCAAAGCGCCTGCTTTGCCCAGGCCCGGAAGAAAAAAGCCCTTGAACGGGCCTTGAGCGTGGCCATTCCGGACGAGGTATACCAAGAATTAGAAGAAAAGTGGGTGGGCAAGACCGATGCGTGATCCCTTTCACCAGCTTTTGGGACTCGCCTATCGCGCCGGGCGCGTGGTGACGGGCGATGAGCTGGTGCTCAGGGCGGTGCGCCGGGGCCGGGTGCGCCTGGTCATTCTGGCCGCCGACGCGTCGGAGCGAACGCGGAAGAAGTGGCAGGACAAGTGCGCCTTTTATGCCGTTCCCCTGGTGGTGACATCGGACCGAACACAGTTGGGAGAGGCGTTGGGGAAGGAGCAGCGCGTGATCGTCGGCGTAACCGATGAGAACTTTGCACGCCGGCTGAGGGAGCTGGCCGGGAACGACTCACTGGGGGTGAAAGCATGAGCAAGATGCGCGTGTACGAATACGCCAAAGAACGCAACGTCAGCAGCAAGGACCTGATCGCCATCTTGAAGCGCCTCGATGTGCCGGTGGCCAACCACATGAGCGTGATCGATGAAGAAACCCTGCGGAAGCTGGACGACTATTTCAAAAAGGCCAGCGAGCGCAAACCCGGGGACAAACGCCGTCGCCGTCGCCGGAAGCGCTCCGGTGGGATGCGAACCGCGGAAGGGCAACAGGCCCAACAACCGCAGCAGACGGCCCAGCAGGGCGCGACCCATCGCGACAAGCCCGGCGAGGGAGCGGTAGCCGAAACGGTGGACAAGGCGGGCCGCAACGAAGGGAAAAAGGCGGGCAAGCCCGGCGAGGCGGCCAAGGAGGAGCGCGCGAGCCAGCAGGGCGCAGTGGCGCAGGAGGCGGAGCGGAAGCCGGCGGCGGCCGTGAGCGAGACGGCGAAGGAGGAGCCGACACCCGTAAACGAAGAGGAGCTCGACGATCGCTTCCTCGACGACGACGAGATGGAGCGCCGCTTCAAGCCCAAGCGGACGAAACCCGCGCCGAAGCGGTTTGACGACAGCAAGCCGGCCGGCAAGGGCAAGAAGGGCAAGGACACCAAGAAGGCGGAGAAGGCGCCCGAGCCGAAGAAACCGGAGAAGAAAACACCGGAGAAGATCGAAATCAGCGGCGACCTTACCGTCGGCGAGCTGGCCAAGAAGTTGAACAAGGAGCCGGCGGAAATCATCAAGAAGCTGATGGCACTCGGGATTCTGGCGACGATCAACCAGACCGTTGACAAGGACGCCATCTACCTCATCTGCGAAGAGTACGGCGTGCAGGTGGAGGAGAAGGTTGTCATTGACGAGCTGAACTTCGAGACGATCGAGGAAGTGGACGATCCGGCCGACCTGGTGGAACGACCCCCAGTGGTGACGATCATGGGTCACGTCGACCACGGGAAAACGACGCTCCTTGACGCCATTCGCCACGCCAACGTGGCGGCGCAGGAGGCCGGCGGCATTACCCAGCACATCGGGGCGTACCAGGTGGAGGTGAACGGGAAGAAGATCACCTTCCTCGACACGCCTGGCCACGAGGCGTTCACGGCGATGCGCGCCCGCGGGGCCAAGGTGACGGACATTACCGTTCTGGTCGTGGCCGCCGACGACGGCGTCATGCCGCAGACGGTGGAGGCGATCAACCACGCCAAGGCGGCGGGCGTGCCGATCATCGTCGCCGTCAACAAGATTGACAAGCCGGAGGCCAACCCCGATCGCGTCAAGCAGGAGCTGACCGAGCATGGCCTTGTCCCCGAGGAGTGGGGCGGCGACACGATCTTCGTGCCGATCTCGGCGCTGAAGAAGCAGGGCATTGACGAACTTCTGGAGATGATTCTCCTTGTGGCCGAGATGCAGGAACTGAAGGCCAACCCGAACAAGCGCGCCCGCGGAACGGTCATCGAGGCCAAGCTGGACCGCGGCCGTGGCCCGGTGGCGACGGTGCTGGTGCAACACGGCACGTTGCGTGTGGGCGATCCGATCGTCGTTGGCAACACCTACGGCCGTGTGCGGGCGATGACCAACGAGCGCGGCGAGCGGCTGAAGGAGGCCGGCCCGTCGACGCCGGTGGAGATCACCGGCCTCAACGACGTGCCGTCGGCCGGTGACGCGTTCATGGTCTTCGAGGACGAGCGCAAGGCGCGGGAAATTGGCGAAGCCCGGGCCGAGCGGGCGCGGGAGGCCGAACGTCAGGCGTCGGCCAAGGTCAACCTCGACGATCTGTTCAAGAAGATCCAGGAAGGCGATATCAAGGAGATCAACGTCATCATCAAGGCCGACGTGCAAGGGTCGGTGGAGGCGCTGAAAGGGGCCCTCGGCAAGATGGATGTCCAGGGCGTGCGCGTCAACGTCATCCATGCCGCCGTCGGGGCAATCACCGAATCCGACGTCAACCTGGCCGCCGCGTCGAATGCCATCATCATCGGCTTTAACGTCCGGCCGGAACCGTCGGCGCGCAGCGCGGCGGAGCGGGAAAAGGTGGACATCCGCCTGCACCGCATCATCTACGAGGTGATCGACGAGATCGAGGCGGCGATGAAGGGGCTCCTCGAGCCCGAGTACCGCGAAGTGCTCGTCGGCCGGGCCGAAGTGCGTCAGGTGTTCAAGATCTCCAAGGTCGGTACGGTGGCCGGTTGCTACGTTACCGAGGGCAAGGTGGTGCGCGACGGGATTGCGCGCTTGGTGCGCGACGGCGTTGTCATCTACGAGGGCAAACTTGAATCCCTGAAGCGCTTCAAGGACGACGTGCGCGAGGTAGCCCAGGGGTACGAATGCGGCCTGACGCTGGAAAACTTCCAAGACATCAAAGAGGGAGACGTTATTGAGGTCTCCCGCTTGGAGGAAGCGTCGCGCGCGTGATTGTCGCCTGTCTCGCCTGCGAGTGCTTCCTCCCGGGCTGCCGGTCGCTAAAAGAGAAGCGCGGGGTCGTCAAGCGCGTCCTGAATCGGGTGAAGAGCCGGTTTAACGTGTCCGCTGCCGAGGTGGATTATTGGGACCACTGGCAGCGGACCACCCTGGCCTTCGCCGCGGTGGCCGGCGAGCGCCGCTTTCTCGAAGCGGAACTGGAGCGTGTGCGGCGGTTTGTCGAAGCCCACGACGGACTGGAAGTCTTGCGCGTCGACCTGATGTACCTCTAGGGGGCAATGGAAGCGAGGTGGAAACCGTGCCCAACTACCGTATCCAGCGTTTGGCGGAACGGATCAAAGAAGAGCTGAGCGACATCCTCCAGCGCGAGTTGAAAGACCCGCGCTTAGGGTTTGTCTCCATTACCGATGTGGAGCTCACGCGCGACCTGCAGGTGGCCAAGGTGTATGTCAGTGTGCTGGGCAGCGAGGAGGAGAAGGCCACATCGCTGGAGACGCTGCAGCGCGCAAAGGGCTTCTTGCGCACCGAGAT
>PKQU01000011.1 GCA_017577925.1 Bacillota bacterium | reverse complement strand
CCGCCTCCTTCTGGAGAAGGAGGCGTTTTTTGCGCGCCTTTGCTATACTGAAAGAGCATCCCATCTACGCGTCGCCGAGGCGGGAGAGGGGCGGAGGCGATGGCCAAGCATCGATCCCGATTTGTCTGCCAAGCGTGTGGATACGAATCGGTGAAGTGGCTGGGGCGCTGCCCGGGGTGCGGCCAGTGGAACACCATGGTGGAGGAAGTGGCCGTCGCCGCCGGGCATGCGCGGGTGCGCGGGGGGAGCGCCGAACCGGTTCCCCTCGTGCACGTGACGCGGGAAGAGGTGCAACGCCTGGACACGAGAATCGGTGAGCTCAACCGTGTTCTGGGCGGTGGCGTGGTCCCGGGTTCCATTGTTCTCGTCGGGGGCGATCCGGGCATTGGCAAGTCCACGCTGCTGTTGCAGATGGCCGACCGGATCGCGGCGCAGGGACATGTCGTGCTCTACATTTCCGGGGAGGAGTCGCCGCAGCAGACCAAGCTGCGCGCCGAACGCCTCGGCGTGGTTTCGGAACAGCTCTTGGTTCTTGCGGAGACCGATCTTCTGCACATTCGTCACCATGTCGCGCGCGTTCACCCGGCCCTGGTGATCATCGATTCCGTACAAACCGTCTACCACCCCGACGTTGCCTCCGCTCCCGGCAGCGTGGCCCAGGTGCGGGAATGTACAGCCCACCTGATGCGGATGGCCAAGGAAGAGGGCGTGGCCACCTTTGTCGTCGGGCACGTGACGAAGGACGGGGCCATCGCTGGGCCGAAGCTGCTCGAGCATATGGTTGACGCCGTCCTCTACTTCGAGGGGGAACGGCACCACGCCTACCGGATTCTTCGCGCGGTGAAGAACCGTTTCGGCTCGACGAACGAGATCGGCATTTTCGAGATGAAGGACACGGGTTTGCATGAAGTGGTCAACCCGTCAGCCCACTTTTTGTCGGAGCGGCCGACCGGTGTCGCCGGTTCCACCGTTGTGGCCAGCCTGGAGGGCACACGCCCGGTGTTGGTCGAGGTGCAGGCACTGGTGACGCCGACCAGCTTTGCCACGCCGCGGCGCATGGCCACCGGTGTCGATCCCAACCGCGTGGCGCTGCTCCTGGCCGTGTTGGAGAAGCGTGTCGGATTGTTTTTGCAGCACCATGATGCGTACGTCAACGTGGCCGGAGGCGTGCGGCTCGATGAGCCGGCCGTCGATCTGGCCGTTGTCGTGAGCGTGGCGTCCAGTTTCCGTGACGAGCCGACCGACCCGCACGACGTGGTGGTCGGGGAAGTGGGGTTGACCGGCGAGGTGCGCGGCGTCTCGCGCCTCGAGCAACGCGTGCGCGAGGCGCATAAGCTGGGCTTTCGCCGCGTGATTGTGCCGGCGCAGAATCTCTCCGGCGGATGGGATCCGCCGCAGGGGATGCGCCTCGTCGGTGTGCGCACGGTGGAGGAAGCGCTGGAAGTTGCGTTTGGGAGGTGAGAGGTGACGATGGCCGATAGCCGTGAGTCCTTTATCAGCAGCGTCCTACCCTTTGTGGCCCCGGGGACGCCCCTGCGAGAAGGGCTGGAAAACGTGTTGCGCGCCAAAACCGGGGGGCTGATCGTTGTGGGGTACAGCCCCGAAGTGATGGCGATCATGGAAGGCGGCTTTTTTATTAACTGCGATTTCACGCCGGCCAACTTGTACGAATTGGCCAAAATGGACGGGGCCATCATCCTGAGTGACGACCGCAAGAAAATTTTGTATGCCAACACCCAGTTGGTTCCCGATTCGTCCATTCCTTCGTCGGAAACAGGCATGCGCCATCGCACCGCCGAGCGGGTGGCCAAGCAAACGGGCAAGCTGGTCGTCGCCATCTCCCAGCGGCGGAACGTCATCACCCTCTACAAGGGCTCGTTCCGTTACGTGCTGAAGGAAATTGGTGTCATATTGGCTAAGGCTAACCAAGCCATTCAGACGCTAGAAAAGTACAAGGCCGTGCTGGATCAGGCGCTCACCAATTTGAGCGCATTGGAGTTCGAAGAGTTGGTTACCCTTCAAGAAGTGGTGACCGTGCTGCAGCGTGTGGCCATGGTCCTGCGCATCAAGCGGGAAATCCAAAAATACATTCATGAGCTGGGGACGGAAGGACAACTGATCCAAATGCAGCTGGAGGAACTGGTGGCGGATGTGGAGCACGAGGCCTTGCTGATCATCAAGGACTACTGCCAGCCGCCGGAGGCCAGTGCCGCCGAGATTCTGCGTGCCCTGACCGAACTGGCGCCCGACGAGATGGTGGAGACGGCAACCCTTGTGCGCTTGCTCGGGTATGTGCCGGGTGGTAATATACAGGAAGAACCGCTTTTCCCGCGAGGATATCGGATTCTGAGCAAGATTCCCCGCTTGCCGCAGGCTGTCGTGCACAACCTGGTGGAGCGGTTCGGCAACCTGTCCGACGTGATGATGGCGTCCATCGAGGAGCTGGACGAGGTGGACGGTATCGGCGAGGTGCGTGCCCGGACGATCAAGGACGGCTTGAAGCGCATCCAGGAACAGGTGTTTATCGATCGCAACGTGTAGAAACCGGTCAGCGCGGCGTGATGGAGCCGGCGACTGACGCCACTTGCCGTGGACTATCCGGCGCACCCGCCGCACGGAAGGAAAGAACCGCCTGGAGGTTTTGCCATGGTCGCCAAATCCCTGCCCAACCTGTTTACGGTGGCGAACTTATTTCTCGGGATCATCTCCATCGTGCTGGCCTTTCAGGAACAGCCGCAGCACGCGGCCGTCCTCGTCATCATCGGCATGTTGCTGGATGGTCTGGACGGACGCGTTGCCCGGAAGCTGGGCGTGCAGAGCGAATTCGGCAAGGAACTGGATTCGCTGTCGGATGTCATCTCGTTTGGGGTGGCACCGGCATTCATCATGTATGTGGTCGTCCTGCAAGACCTTGGCCTGTACGGCTTGATGGTGACGGCGCTGTTTCCGATTTGCGGCGCCCTGCGCTTGGCGCGCTTCAACATCTCGCAGGCGGATTCGGGGTACTTTATCGGGCTGCCGATTACGGCGGCCGGCGGGGTTCTGGCCACCTTTGCCCTGTACCACCACGTGTTCTCGCCGGTCTACCTGACCGTTGGCATGCTCGCCCTGTCGCTGCTCATGATCAGCAACGTGAAATACCCGAATTTCAAGCGCATCGGCATCCCCCGGGCGGCCATCTGGGTGACGCCGATCCTGGTCGGGATTGTCGCGTATCTCGCCTGGCGATTTCCCGATTCGTTTTCCAAGCTCGTCTTCCTGCCCCTCGTTTTGTACGCCCTGTACGGCTTAAAAAAAAATCTTGACATCCTCCTCCGCCGTGACCAGGCGGTGCAGGACCCGATTGAAACGGATGTGCACTCGTGAGCGCACCTCGGAAGGATTTTCCTTCCGGGGTTTTTCATTTCCCGGCGCGCGCTCGAGCAGAAAAAGGTGTACGGACATTGTCACCGTAAATTGAAAAGGATCTTGACGTCCATCCTTATACGTGTTAAAATTCTCAATTTATATTTGACATAATGGATGTCCTGTGATAAACTGGAAGCATCTACTGGTGGGGGTGACGGGATTGTTTAACGTCGGCGACAAAGTCTTCTACCCCATGCACGGGGCGGGCGTGATCGAAGCCATTGAGGAACGGGAGATTCTGGGTGAGAAGCGGACGTATTACGTGATGCACATTCCGGTGGGCAACATGAAAGTGATGATCCCGATGAACAGCGCGGAGAAGATCGGGCTGCGCGAAGTGATCGACGAAGAAGCGGTCAGCCGCGTGCTGGCCCTCCTGCGGCGCTCTGACGTGGACCTGTCGGACAATTGGAACCGGCGCTATCGCGCGCACTTGGACAAGATGAAAAGCGGCGACATCTTCGAGGTGGCCGACGTGGTGCGCAACCTCATGCTGCGTGAGCGGGAAAAGGGCCTGTCCACCGGCGAGCGGAGGATGTTGGAAAACGCGCGGCAGATCTTGATCAGCGAGCTGGTGCTAGCCAAGGGCATCGACGAGCGCGAGGCGGCGGAGCTGGTGGAAGCGTGCGTGGAAAACCGCAACACCGCCTTATGACGGTTTCATGACGGCTTCGATTGAGCATGCGCAATTCTGTCTATACTGGGTAAAGGAGGTGACACGATGATCAAGCGATTCATCCAGCTCTTCTTTGTTGTGGCTGGCGCAGCGTTAGGCTATCATTACGGTCCGAGCTTGATCCAGTTTCTCAATGCCTACGTCAATTTCGGCCTCGAAGAGTATCCGTCCACGCATCCGTACATCGGCGCGTTTTGCGGCGCGGTGCTCCTCTTTTTCAGCACGTCATATCTTACCGATTGGCTTGTTGACCGTCTGCGCCGCAGTGAGGAGCGGCTCGTCAAAGAAGTGCCGGTCGTCGATGTGCTGTTCGGCGTCGTCGGCCTGGTGATTGGCCTTATTGTCGCCTTTCTTCTCTTTTTCCCTTTGCAGAGCATCCCGATCATCGGCAACTTCCTGCCCCTGTTCGTATCCGGGCTTCTCGGTTACTTTGGCTACCGCATTGGGTTTTCCAAGCGCGATGAAATTGTCGCCGTCTTCTCGCTGGGACGCCTGTCGCGGGACAAGGCGAAAAGCAAGGTTCCGCCGGGAATGTACAAGATCCTCGATACCAGCGTCATCATTGACGGGCGCATCGCCGACATCTGCGAGACCGGCTTCCTGGAAGGCGTGCTGGTGATTCCCGAGTTCGTGCTGGAAGAGCTTCAGCACATCGCCGACTCGTCCGACGTGCTGAAGCGCAACCGGGGACGCCGGGGGCTCGACATCCTCAACAAAATCCAGAAAGAGTTGAACATCGAGGTGCTCATCTATGAAGACCCCTTCGAGGACACCCTCGAGGTGGACAGCAAGCTGGTGAAGCTGGCCAAGAAGTTGCAGGCCAAGGTGGTGACGAACGATTTCAACCTGAACAAGGTCTGCGAGCTGCAGGGGGTGCCGGTGCTCAACATCAACGACCTGGCCAACGCGGTGAAGCCCATCGTGCTGCCCGGCGAGGAGATCAACGTCCATGTGATCAAGGACGGCAAGGAGCACGGCCAGGGGGTGGCGTACCTCGACGACGGCACGATGATCGTGGTCGAGGGCGGCAAGGAATTTATCGGCTCCACGGTTGACGTGCTCGTCACCAGTGTGTTACAAACATCTGCAGGACGCATGATTTTCGCCAAGCCGAAGATGCTGGAGAAGGCGCTGTAGAAAGGGCGAGGAGTCGACGGGGACATGAGGGCGGGAGCCGTGGTGGTGGCGGCCGGTGCCGGTCGCCGCATGCAGTGTGCGGAAAACAAGGTGTTCCTCCGCATTGGGGGAACACCTGTTTTGCTTCACAGTTTGCGCGTGTTTGTTGCTCACCCCGCCGTCGCGCATATCGTGGTGGTGGCCCGGGCGGGGGAAGAGGAGCGCGTTCGCACCCTGGCCCAGGACCTGCTGCCGGCCAAGCCGCTTGCGGTAGTGACGGGCGGCGCCGAGCGGCAGGACAGCGTGTACGCCGGCCTGCGCGCATTGGAAGGCTGTGACGTCGTCCTGGTGCACGACGCGGCGCGCCCCTTCGTGCGTCCCCAGCACGTCGACCGCCTCTTGGCGGCGGTGGAGGAAACGGGGGCGGCCTGTCTCGGCGTGCCGGTAAAGGATACGGTGAAACGTGTTGATGCTGACGGGACGATTGCCGCAACGCCGCCCCGGTCGTCGTTGTGGCTGGCCCAAACGCCGCAGGCCTTTTGGCGCACGCTGCTTCTCGAGGCCCACGAGGCGGCGCGGGCGGACGGCGTGGCGGCCACCGACGACGCGGCCCTCGTCGAGCGGCTGGGCCATCCGGTGCGCATGGTGATGGGCGACTACGACAACCTGAAGATCACCACGCCGGAGGATGTCGTTGTGGCGGAGGCGCTCCTCCGGTGGCGGGAGGGTGACGATGAGAATCGGACACGGTTTTGACGTGCATCGCCTCGTGGAGGGACGCCGGCTGGTGATCGGCGGGGTGGACATTCCGTACGAACGGGGCCTGCTCGGCCACTCCGATGCCGACGTGCTGCTGCACGCCATTGCCGACGCGGTGCTGGGGGCCCTCGGTCGCGGCGACATCGGCCATCATTTTCCGGACACCGACCCGGCCTACAAGGATGCCGACAGCGCGCAGCTCCTGGCCCACGTGTGGGCCTTGGCCGAGGCGGACGGATACCGGCTGGGCAACCTCGACGCGACGGTGCTGGCCCAAACGCCGAAACTGGCCCCGTACATTCCCCGCATGCGCGCGCGCATTGCCGCGCTGCTCAAGGCTGACGTCGGCCAAGTCAACATCAAGGCGACGACAACGGAAGGGCTCGGCTTTGTCGGGCGCCGCGAAGGCATCGCCGCGCAGGCGGTGGTGCTGCTCGTTCCGCGTGAGGCATGACACGTATCGGATTCCGGGAGGAAAGGACGGTGAAGGGCATGGACCAGCGCGTACGCGTACGGTTTGCCCCGAGCCCGACGGGGCACTTGCACATCGGCGGGGCGCGAACGGCCCTGTTCAACTACCTGTTCGCCCGCCATCACGGCGGGGATTTCATCGTGCGCATTGAGGACACCGACCAGAAGCGCAACGTTGAAGGCGGCGAGGCCAAGATCCTGGACAGCCTGCGCTGGCTCGGCCTGGAATGGGATGAAGGGGTGGACGTCGGCGGTCCCCACGGTCCGTACCGGTGTATGGACCGCTTGGCCATCTACCGGGAACATGCCGAAAGGCTGCTGGCGGAAGGGAAGGCGTACTACTGCTACTGCACCGAGGAGGAGCTGGCTGCCGAGCGCGAGGCGCTCAAGGCCCGCGGGGAGATGCCGCGCTACCTCGGCAAATGCCGCAACCTCACGCCCGAACAGCGGGCGGCCTACGAGCGGGAGGGGCGCAAGCCGTCGATCCGCTTCCGCGTCCCGGAAGGCCGCGAGTACGTCGTCGAGGACCTCGTGCGCGGCACGGTGCGCTTTGAGACGAGCGGCGTCGGCGGCGATTTTGTCATCCTGCGCCCGGACGGCATACCCACCTACAACTTTGCCGTGACCATCGATGACCACCTGATGGGCATCACCCACGTCATCCGCGGGGAGGAGCATCTGTCCAACACGCCGCGACAGCTGATGATCTACGAGGCCTTCGGCTGGGAGCCGCCGCGCTTTGCCCACCTGTCGCTCATCCTCAATCCCAACCGGCAGAAAATGAGCAAGCGCGACGAGTCGATCATCCAGTTCATCGAGCAATATCGCACCCTCGGCTACCTGCCGGAAGCCCTGGTCAACTTCCTCGTGCTCTTGGGCTGGGCGCCGGAAGGGGAATATGCCGAGCAGGAGTTCTTCTCCCTGGATGAGCTGGTGCGCCTCTTTTCCCTCGAACGGGTCTCCAAAGCGCCGGCGGTATTTGACCCCGAGCGCCTGCGCTGGATGAACAACCACTACCTGCGCCAGCGCCCGGCCGAGGAGGTCGCCAAGCTGGCCCACCCGCACCTGGCGGCGGCGGGCCGCCTGCCGGAGGTGCTGTCCGACGACCAGTGGCGGTGGCTTGTCGATCTCGTCACCCTGTTCCAAGAACAAATGGGCTGCGCGGCCGACATCGTGCCCCTCTCCGAGTTGTTCTTCCGAGAGGATGTTGTCTATAATGAAGAAGCAAAGGCGGTGCTGGCTGAGTCGCACGTGCCCACGGTGTTGGCCGCGTTCCGCCGCGAAGCGGAAGCGCTGACCGACTGGAACGCCGGCGCGGTGAAAAACGCCCTGAAGGCCGTACAGAAGGCGACGGGGCACAAAGGCAAGCAGCTGTTCATGCCCATTCGTGTGGCCGTCACCGGACAGACCCACGGTCCGGATCTGGCCCAAACGCTGTTCTTGCTGGGCCGCGAGCGGGTCGTCTCCCGCTTGATTCGCGCGTTGGACGCGTTGGCAACTGGATAGTGCCAAAGGCGAGGAGCGGGAGGAGTACGGCGGAGACCGGATGTCGCCAGAGAGGGCCATCGGGGACCGTCCCCGGCTGGAAGTGGCCTGGCATCCGCCGCCGGAAGGGTGCGCCCGTGAGCCGCTTCCCCGAACGTCCGCGGGGGCGTGTAGGGGAAGAGCGGGTCCCTCCGTTACGGGGCAGAGGGAAACCCGGCGCGTGAGGGTGCTGCGGTGAAACACGGCCCTGGCGCCGAGGCGGGGCCGCGTGCCGCGCATGCCCACGTGGCGCCGGGTTTAAGCAGAGTGGAACCGCGGGGAACCGTCTCTGTAGCAGCGCTACGGGGACGGTTTTTTTGCTCCCGCCTTACGCGCACAGCAGAGGAGGGATGGGCGATGAAGCGGTTGCGGTGCATCTGGGAACGGCTCAAGGAGGACGTGCAGGTGGTGTTTGAGCGGGACCCGGCGGCGCGCAGCGTCCTGGAGGTGGTGCTCTGCTACTCCGGCCTGCACGCCATCTGGGGGTACCGCATTGCCCACTGGTTCTGGGAGCGTGACTTTCGCTTGATTGCCCGGCTCATCTCCCAGTTTGTCCGCTTTCTGACCGGGGTGGAGATCCATCCGGGGGCCAAGATCGGCCGCCGGCTGTTCATTGACCACGGCATGGGCGTGGTTATCGGCGAAACATGCGAGATCGGCGACGACGTCACCCTGTACCAGGGGGTGACCTTGGGCGGAACGGGCAAGGAGAAGGGCAAGCGTCACCCGACGATCGGCAACAACGTCCTCATCGCGTCGGGGGCCAAGGTGCTCGGCTCTTTCAAGATCGGCGACAACTCCAAGATCGGCGCCGGCTCCGTCGTGCTGCGGGAAGTGCCGCCCAATTCGACAGTGGTAGGCATTCCGGGACGCGTCGTCGTGCAAAACGGGCGCCGTGTGCCCAACGACCTTGACCACGTTAACTTGCCCGACCCCGTGGCCGATCTCCTGCGGACGATGCAGGAAGAGATCGACAACCTCAAACGCGAAGTGGAACGGCTCAAAGGAGTGAATCAGGAGCATGACCAATCCCAAGGTACCGCCGCAAACGAATCTACGCGTGTATAACACGCTGACGCGGCAGAAGGAGCCTTTTGTGCCCCTTGTGCCGGGTGAGGTGCGCATGTACACCTGCGGGCCGACGGTGTACCACTACATCCACATCGGCAACGCCCGGGCGGCCGTCGTGTTTGACGTGGTGCGCCGCTACCTGGCCTACCGCGGGTTTCGCGTCACCTACGTGCAGAACTTCACCGACGTCGACGACAAGCTGATCAACGCCGCGCGGGAGATGGGCCTCACCGTGCCCGAGGTGGCCGAGCGGTTTATCGCCGCCTACCGGGAAGACGTGCGGGCCCTCGGCGTTCGCGAGCCGGACGTTGCCCCCCGCGTTACCGAGCACATTCCCGAGATCATCGCCTTCATCCAGGGACTGATCGACAAGGGCCTGGCCTATGAGGCCGATGGCGACGTCTATTTCCGCACGGCGCGCTTTCCGGCGTACGGGAAGCTGTCCCACCAGCCCCTCGACGAGCTGATGGCCGGGGCGCGGGTAGAGGTGAGCGAGAAGAAGGAAAACCCCCTCGACTTTGCCCTGTGGAAGAAGGCCAAGGCCCCGGACGAGATTGCCTGGGACAGCCCGTGGGGGCGCGGCCGACCGGGGTGGCACATCGAATGTTCGGCCATGTCGCGCCGGTACCTCGGCGACAGCTTTGACATCCACGCCGGCGGGCAGGACCTCATCTTTCCCCATCACGAGAACGAAATCGCCCAGAGCGAGGGGCTGACGGGCAAACCCATGGCCCGCTATTGGCTGCACAACGGCTTTGTCAACATCAAGGGGGAGAAGATGTCCAAGTCCTTGGGCAACGTGCTCCTCGTGCGCGAGCTGCGGCGGCAGCATGACCCGATGGCCCTGCGCTTCTTCCTCCTGTCGGTCCACTACCGCAACCCGATCAACTTCAGCGAGGAGCTTCTCGCTCAGGCGGAGGCGGGTCTGGCCCGTCTCCGCACAGCGGTGGAGAACCTGCGCTTTGCGCTGGGCGGAGCGAGAGAGGGCGCGGTGGAGCCTGAGGTGGCCGAGGCCGTCTCCACCCTGCGCGCGCGCTTTGTGGCGGAGATGGACGACGACTTCAATACGGCCAACGCCATCACCGTGCTCTTCGACGCGGCGCGGGAGGCCAACCAGTACGTGCGGCGTGACGCGATGGTTCGCGGATCGGTTCAGGCCTTCCTCGACCTCTTTGCCGAGCTTGCCGAGGAGGTGCTCGGCCTGACCTTGGCGCCGCAGGCCGAAGCCTCCGGCGAGGACGACAGCTTTGTGGCGGAGGTGGAGCGGCTCATTGCCGAGCGCCAGGAGGCCCGCAAGCGCAAGGACTGGGCCACGGCCGACGCCATCCGCGACCGGCTGAACCAGATGGGCGTCATCGTGGAGGACACGCCCCACGGCGTGCGGTGGCGGCGAAAGTGAGGGTGTGGTGGGATGCGACTGACCGTTGATGTGACGCTGTCCCTTCCTCCCGAACGGCTTCACCCCCTGGTGTGGGCCTATGTCGGCGACGCCGTCTATGAGTTGTATGTGCGTACGCACCTGTTGGCGCGGGGCGTGCTGAAACCAGGCAACCTGCAGCGGGCAGCGGTTGCCTACGTGTCAGCGCGCGGCCAGGCCCGGGTGGTCCACCGCCTGTTGCCGCTCCTCAGCGAGGAGGAGGCGGCCGTGCTGCGCCGCGGGCGCAACGCCAAGTCCGGCACCATACCCAAAAATGCCCGCGTGTCCGAATACCGCCTTAGCACGGGGCTTGAAAGCTTGTTTGGCTACCTGTACCTGACGGGGCAGGAGGGGCGGCTGCGCGAGCTGATTGCCCACGCCTTGACGGCCATGGACGGGGACGGCGGGCCGCCGGAACCCGAAGGGAGCGAAACGCGGTGACGGAATGGATCTACGGACGCCATCCGGTGCTAGAGGCCTTGCGTGCCGGACGGGCGATCAACAAGATTTTGCTGGCGGAAGGGGTCTCATCCCGCCAGTTGGCGCCGCTCTTGACCGCGGCGCGCCAGCAGGGTGTGCCGGTTCAGCAGGTGCCGCGACGCAAGCTGGACGAGCTGGCTCCCGCTGCGGTGCATCAGGGGGTGGCCGCTGCCGTGGCTGCCCGCGCCTATGCCGAGGTGACGGACCTCCTGGCGCGGGCCCGCGCGCGGGGCGAAATGCCCTTTCTTGTTGTGCTGGACGGCCTCGAGGACCCGCACAACCTGGGCTCCATCCTGCGCACGGCCGACGCCGTCGGCGCCCATGGCGTGATCATCCCCAAGCGGCGTTCGGCCCAGCTCACCCCCGCGGCCGTGAAAGCCTCCGCCGGGGCGGCCGAACACGTTCCCGTCGCCCGCGTCACCAACATCGCCCGCACCCTGGAGGAACTGAAAGCGGAAGGCCTGTGGGTCGTCGGCACCGATGCCCAGGCGACCCACGATTACCGCACGGCCGACTATACGGTGCCCCTTGCCCTTGTCGTCGGCAGCGAGGGGCGGGGCATGAGCCGGCTGGTGCGCGAGACCTGCGACGTGCTCGTCCGCCTGCCGATGGTCGGCCGCCTCACGTCGCTGAACGCGGCGGTTGCCGCGGCCCTGCTCATGTACGAGGTCTTTCGCGCCCGGCATCCCGTCGGATGAGGACGGTCCCGGTGGGGTGGCCATGGAAGAGGTGCTGATCGTCGACGGATACAACGTGATCGGGGCCGCGGCCGGGCAGTTGTCGGAGCCGCTGGGGGAGGCGGCTCTCGAGGAGGCGCGTCGGGCGCTGGTGGATGCGCTCGCCGACTATCAGGCCGTCACGGGCCGCCGGGTGATTGTCGTGTTTGACGCGCACCGCACCGAGGGCCCCGCGGTCACCACCTGCGAACACGGTGTCACCGTCACCTACACGGCGCGCGGCGAGACGGCCGATGAGCGGATCGAGCGGCTTGTGGGCGAGTGGCTGTCCTCCCGGCGGCGGGTGTACGTGGCCACGTCGGACGCCGTGGAGCAGTGGGTGGTCTTCGCTCGCGGGGCGCTGCGGCTGCCGGCGCGCCAGCTCCTGAACGAACTGGCCGGCGTGCGTCGTGACGTCGCGGCGCGCATGAAAACGCTCTCGCCTCCGAGAACGTCGGTGGGCGATCGCATGCCGGAGGAGATCGCCGAACGATTCGAAAAATGGCGCCGGAGCGGCGATCCCGCGAGTTGACGGGCTTGGCCTGCGGGCGGTATACTGAACCTATCACCCAGGAATGTCCGCAGCCGGAGGGATGAGGGTGAGCGCGGAGCTCAGGGACAGCCACGAAACGAGCCGCTATGACCAGATGACGGACGAAGAACTGGTGGAACGGATCCGTGACGGCGACAACGACGCCTTGGAATACCTCATCAACAAATACAAACCCTTTGTGCGGGCAAAGGCCCGGTCGTACTTCCTGATCGGTGCCGATCGGGAGGACATCATCCAGGAAGGTATGATCGGGCTGTACAAGTCGATTCGCGATTACCGTGGCGATAAGCTCACCTCGTTCAAGGCCTTTGCCGAATTGTGCATCACGCGGCAGATCATCACGGCGATTAAGACGGCAACGCGGCAGAAACACATCCCTCTCAACTCGTACATCTCGTTGGACAAGCCCATCTATGACGAAGACTCCGACCGCACGTTGCTCGACGTGTTGTGCGGTTCACGGGTTGCGGATCCCGAAGAGCTGATCATCAACCAGGAGGAGTTTGATGACATCGAGCTCAAGATGAGTGAGATCTTGAGCGACTTGGAACGCAAGGTGCTGATGCTGTACCTTGACGGCCGGTCGTACCAGGAGATCGCGCTCAACCTCGACCGGCATGTCAAGTCGATCGATAACGCGCTGCAGCGCGTCAAGCGCAAGCTGGAACGGTATCTGGAAGTGCGGGAAGTGACGACGTGAGGCGGCCTGGTGAACGCGACCCAGGCCGCCTTGTCGTTGCCTGCAAAATGAATGCTTCATTGACAGAGATTAGCGGCTGTGATAGAGTATCTAGAGTAGCCGTGGGTGAATTGCGGGTGTCCCCGTTCGGTGGCGATACAGGTTGGCATCCTGCAGGGAGGTGGAGGAGATGCGGGTCATCATCACGCTGGAATGCACGCAATGCAAGCGCCGGAACTACACGACCACGAAGAACAAGCGGACCCATCCGGACCGCCTGGAACTGAAAAAGTACTGCAAGTACTGCAATAGCCACGTGCTGCACCGCGAGACGCGCTAAGCGGGAGGTGGCGACGTGGCCTTTCTCGCGCGCATCGGTTCCAGTTTCAAACGAACGGGGGCGTTTTTCCGGGATAGCTGGATGGAGATGAAGAAAGTCCGGTGGCCGAATCGGGCGGAGCTCACCAGCTACACCGTTGTCGTCATCACCACGGTCACGCTGCTCGCCCTCTTTTTCGCCATTGTGGATCTGGGGATTTCGCGGCTCATTGAGCTGATTCTGGCCAATTAACGTGAGGGAGGAAGGACCCGCCGGGTCTTACGTCATGGAAAAGCAGTGGTACGTGATCCACACCTACTCGGGCTACGAGAACAAGGTGAAGACCAACCTCGAAAAGCGCGTCGAGTCAATGGGCATGCAGGACAAGATCTTCCGCATTCTCGTCCCCACCGAAGAGGCCAAAGAGGTGAAGGACGGGAAGCAGCGGACGGTCCAGCGCAAGGTGTTCCCCGGGTACGTGCTCGTCGAGATGATCATGACCGACGACTCGTGGTACGTCGTGCGGAACACGCCGGGCGTCACCGGGTTTGTCGGCTCCAGCGGGGCGGGATCGAAACCGATTCCCCTACAGCCGAAGGAAGTGCAGGCCATTCTGCGCCAGATGGGCATCCAGGAGCCCAAGCCCACGGTCGACTATGAGGTTGGCGACAAGGTCAAGGTGAAGGACGGGCCCTTTGCCGACTTTGTCGGCACGATCGAGGAAATCCAGCTCGACAAACAGAAGGTCAAGGTGCTCGTCAACCTGTTCGGGCGCGAGACGCCGGTGGAGCTCGATTTCTCCCAAGTGGAGCGAATCTGACGTTGCAAGGGGCCGCGATTTGTGATACGTTCATCTTGTTGTGTGATCCCCAAACAAGGGCTTCTTTCTTTTTTGCCGCGCGGCGTCGCCGGTGCGCGGCGGCCGCCGGCGTGTGGGAGGGCGCGACGTCCCGCTACACCACATTCGGAAAGGGAGGTGTCCTGCCGTGGCCAAGAAAGTCGTGAAAGTGGTCAAGCTGCAAATTCCTGCTGGGAAAGCCAACCCGGCGCCGCCGGTCGGTCCGGCCCTTGGTCAAGCCGGGGTTAACATCATGGCCTTCTGCAAGGAGTTTAACGAGCGGACGAAGGATCAGGTGGGGCTGATCATTCCCGTCGAGATCACGGTCTACGAGGACCGCTCGTTCACCTTCGTCACCAAAACGCCCCCGGCGGCGGTGCTGTTGAAAAAAGCGGCCGGCATCGAGACCGGTTCCGGACAGCCGAACAAAAACAAGGTGGGCAAGGTAACGCGGGAACAGGTGCGGCAGATCGCCGAGCAGAAGATGCCGGACCTCAACGCGGCCAGCCTGGAAGCCGCCATGCGCATGATCGAAGGTACGGCCCGCAGCATGGGCATCGAAATTGTCGACTGACGCGCGACGGGTTGGCGCGACGGCGCCAACCCCTCCTTACGTGGGAGGAGCTTCCGTTAAGACCACACAAAGGAGGACAGACGTATGCCGAAGCACGGAAAAGCGTATCGGGAAGTGGCGGCACTCGTCGACCGCACCAAGCTGTACGATCCGGCGGAGGCCGTCGAGCTGGTGAAGAAGACGGCGCGCGCCAAGTTTGACGAAACAGTGGAGCTGGCGGTGCGCCTCGGCGTGGATCCCAAACGTTCCGACCAGCAGGTGCGCGGCGCGGTGGTGTTGCCGCACGGTACTGGGAAGACGGCCAAGGTGCTCGTCTTCGCCAAAGGGGAAAAAGCGCGGGAAGCCGAGGCCGCCGGAGCGGACTACGTCGGCGATGAGGACCTGATCAGCAAAGTGGCCGAAGGGTGGATCGACTTTGATGTGGTCGTGGCCACCCCGGACATGATGGGCCAAGTGGGTCGCCTCGGGAAGATCCTCGGTCCGAAGGGGCTCATGCCCAACCCGAAAACCGGTACGGTCACCTTTGACGTGGAGAAGGCCGTGAAGGAGATCAAGGCCGGGAAGATCGAGTACCGTACCGACAAGGCGGGGAACGTCCACGTGCCGATCGGGAAGGTCTCCTTCGATTCCCAGAAGCTTTTGGAGAACTTCCTCACGGTGATCGACGCCCTGAAGCGGGCCAAGCCGGCGGCGGCCAAGGGGCAGTACTTCCGGTCGGTCACCTTGAGCTCGACAATGGGCCCGGGGATTCGCGTCAACGCGGCCAAGCTGTAATCTTGACAGAGGTTGTAAAACCGAGTACAATCGTTCATGTTGTGACAATTGAATCGGGAAGCCTGGCCGTAGACAGAAGGTGCCACACGGTGGCTTAATACCCTTCCGAGGCGGGCGTCTTACGGGCGTGGAGCGGCCCCTGTGCCCTCGCATGCCGTGGGAAAGCCGTGCCTCCGTTGTCTACGGGGGCTTTTTTCATGCCGCGAGCGAACAGGAGGTGTCGAGATGGCGGTCGTGCGGGAAAAGCCCGTCCGGGAAGAGAAGAAACAGATCGTCGCCGAGATCGCCGAGAAGCTGCGTACGTCCAAGAGCGCCATCTTGGCCGACTACCGCGGGCTGAACGTGGCGCAGATGACCGAGCTGCGCAAAAAGCTCCGCGAAGCCGGCTGTGAGATCAAGGTGTACAAGAACACCTTGGCCCGCCGGGCGACGGCGGAAGTGGGCCTGACGGAACTGGATCCGTTCCTCGTCGGTCCGACGGCGATCGCCTTCGGGCCGGAAGACCCGGTGGCGCCGGCCAAGATCCTCGCCGAATTCGCCAAGGAAAACGAGGCGCTGGAGTTGAAGGCGGGGGTTGTGGAAGGCCGTGTCGTTAGCGCGGAGGAGATCAAAGCCATTGCCAAGCTGCCGTCCCGCGAAGGGCTCTTGGCTATGCTCCTCAGCGTGCTCCAGGCGCCGATCCGCAATTTTGCGCTGGCGGTCAAGGCCGTGGCCGACAAGAAGGAGCAGGAAAGCGCCTAAGGGCAGCGTGTGGAAGCGGTTTGCAAGCCCGTAGAATTTCTTGAGGATGGGAGGCACGTGACGATGACGAAGGAGCAAATTATCGAAGCGATCAAAGGGATGACCGTTCTCGAACTGAACGAACTGGTCAAGGCGATCGAAGAGGAATTTGGCGTGACTGCTGCGGCGCCGGTGGCCGTCGTTGGCGCGCCGGGGGCTGCTGCGGATGCCGGTGCGGCCGAGCAAACCGAATTCACGGTTGTGCTCAAGAGCGCCGGTGCGTCGAAGATCAACGTCATCAAGGTGGTGCGCGAAATCACCGGCCTCGGCCTGAAAGAGGCGAAGGAACTGGTCGATGGCGCGCCGTCCAACATCAAGGAAGGCGTCAGCAAGGAAGAAGCCGAGGAAATCAAGAAGAAGCTCGAAGAAGCCGGCGCGGAAGTCGAGCTCAAGTGAGGCGCCGCGCCGCCGAGCCCGCCGTACGCTGCGTACGTGCGGGTTTTTTCCTTTTCCCGCGGTTGTTTCTGGGATCGTGCGTCCTCACCCGGCGCAGTACCGGGGTTTAACGGGAGGGGTCCTGGTCGAAACTGGCAAACAAGGGGGGATTGTCGTGAGCGAGCACTACTACACGGCGTCGCCGCAAAGCGACGAGGAGCGGCAGAAAATCCAGGCTGTCCTGCGCGACACGCGTTTTGTGTTTTGGACGGCCGCCAGCGTCTTCTCCCGTGAGTATGTCGACTACGGTTCCCGCCTGCTCATTGAAACGCTCGATGTCCCGCCGGGTGCCCGCGTGCTCGATGTTGGCTGCGGATATGGGCCGATCGGCATCGCCATTGCCAAAACGGTAGCCGATGTCCGGGTGGACATGGTCGACATCAATGAGCGGGCCGTGGCGCTGGCACAGGAAAACGCCGCCGCCAACGGCGTGGCCGACCGCGTGCGCGTTTTTATTAGCGACGGGTATGCCCGGGTGGATGGCGTCTATGACGTCATCGTGACCAACCCGCCCATCCGTGCGGGGAAGGACGTCGTGTATGCCATCTTTGCGGGAGCGAAGGAGCACCTGGTGCCGGGGGGCAGCCTGTGGGTGGTGATCCATAAGAAACAAGGCGCCCCGAGCGCGGAGCGCAAGCTGGCCGAGCTATACGGCACCGTGGAACGGGTGGCGCGGAAGAAGGGGTATTATGTGTTTCGCGTGACACGGGGAGCGTGACGTTTCGGAGTGCGTTGACATTTGATTTTTGCTATGATATCGTTATAAAATGCGAAATGAAAGAACGGGATGGCGTGGTGAACAGGACGTGAACGGATCGCAGGCGATCGGAGAGGTGGAAACGAGCCGGCTCGACAGACAGGCTCTGCCGTTTTTCTTTTTCCGGGCCTGCTCGTGAAGGGGTCCGACGCGTCCTGTTTTTTGTTTTACGGCCAGATTCCGTGACGAGGGGTGAAGGAGTTGGCTGGTCACCTGATCCAATGTGGACGCCACCGCGTACGCCGTTCCTATGCGCGCATCAAAGAGGTACTCGAACTCCCCAACCTCATCGAGGTCCAGTTGAAGTCGTACCGCTGGTTCCTTGACGAGGGGCTGCGGGAGCTCCTCCGTGACATCTCCCCCATTACCGATTTTACGGGGAATCTCGTTCTCGAGTTCCTCGACTATAGCCTCGGCGAGCCGAAGTACACCGTCGAGGAAGCCAAAGAGCGCGACGTGACGTACGCGGCACCGCTCCGCGTGAAAGTGCGCCTGATCAACAAGGAGACGGGCGAGGTCAAAGAGCAGGAAGTGTTCATGGGCGACTTCCCGCTGATGACCGAGACCGGGACCTTCATCATCAACGGAGCCGAGCGGGTCATCGTCAGCCAGCTCGTTCGTTCGCCCAGTGTGTATTTTAGCAAAAAGGTCGACAAAAACGGCAAACCGATGTACACCGCCACCGTCATCCCGAACCGTGGCGCGTGGTTGGAGCTTGAGACGGACGCCAAGGATGTTGTCTACGTGCGCATTGACCGGACGCGGAAGATTCCCGTCACGGTGCTGCTGCGCGCCCTTGGCTTCAGCACCGACGCCGAGATCCTCGACCTTCTCGGCGACGACGAGTACGTGCGCAACACGCTGGAGAAGGACAACACCGATTCGACGGAAAAAGCGTTGATCGAAATCTACGAGCGCCTGCGCCCCGGCGAGCCGCCGACGCTGGAGAACGCGAGGAACCTTCTCATCTCCCGCTTCTTTGATCCCAAGCGCTACGATCTGGCCGCCGTGGGCCGGTACAAGATCAACAAGAAGCTGCACCTGAAGGAGCGCCTGTTTAACCAGCGTCTGGCCGAGCCGATCGTCGATCCCGAAACGGGCGAGATCGTCGCCGAGGCGGGCCAAGTGATCGACCGCCGCCTTCTTGACAAGATTCTGCCGTACCTGGAAAAGGGGGCCGGCGTGTTTGAGGCCCGGCCGCGGGGCGGCATCATCGACGGCGACACGGTGCGGCTGCAGGCCGTGCGCATCTTTGCCCCGGATGACGACGGCAAGGTGATCAAGGTCATCTCCAACGCCGGGGTGGACAAAAACGTCAAACACATCACCACGGCGGACATCGTGGCCGCGATCAGCTACTTCTTCAACCT
This sequence comes from Bacillota bacterium, assembly GCA_017577925.1. Taxonomy (GTDB): domain Bacteria; phylum Bacillota; class Bacilli; order Calditerricolales; family Calditerricolaceae; genus Calditerricola. The sequence continues at coordinate 618 of PKQU01000011.1, read as the reverse complement.
GATGCACGGCGTGGGCAACATCGACGACATCGACCACCTGGGCAACCGCCGCCTGCGCTCGGTGGGCGAGCTCCTGCAGAACCAGTTCCGCATCGGGCTGTCGCGCATGGAACGCGTCGTCCGCGAGCGGATGTCGATCCAGGATATCAATGCCGTCACCCCGCAGGCGCTGATCAACATCCGCCCGGTGATCGCGGCGATCAAGGAGTTCTTCGGCTCGAGCCAGCTGTCCCAGTTCATGGACCAGACCAACCCGCTGGCCGAGCTCACCCACAAGCGCCGCCTGTCGGCCCTCGGTCCCGGCGGCTTGACGCGGGAGCGGGCCGGTTTTGAGGTGCGCGACGTGCACCATTCCCACTATGGTCGGATGTGCCCGATTGAGACGCCGGAAGGGCCGAACATCGGGCTGATCAACTCCCTGTGCACCTACGCGCGGGTGAACGAGTACGGATTCATCGAGACGCCGTACCGCAAAGTGGATCCCGAGACGGGCCGCGTGACCGACGAGATCGTGTACCTGACGGCGGACGAAGAGGACAACTACGTGATTGCCCAGGCCAACGCGCCGCTCGACGAGGAGGGGCGCTTTGCCACCGAGCAGGTCGTCTGCCGGTATAA
>PKQU01000106.1 GCA_017577925.1 Bacillota bacterium | reverse complement strand
TGGAGGACGACGCGTCATGGCAGCGATCCGGTCCGTTCGCCGACGCCGCCTTGCGGTGGCCATCCTGCTCCTCGCCGTGGCGGCTTTGACCGCCATGCCCCTCTTTCCGGTACTCACCGTAGCGGACGGCGAGACGGGGGCTCGGCTCCTCACCATCCCCGTGTCGCACGGGGAACGGGTCACCCTGTGCTACACCCACTCCATCCATCGCACGCCGGTCGTCGAAACGTACACCATCGGCGACGGCATCCTCGTTCTCGAGGCCATGCGATTTCAATCCTACGGCGTGGGCATGCCGTCGGATGTGGAAATGGGCCAAACCTTCACCATGGAAAACGGCTGGTTTGTCCTCGCCCATCTCAACCGCCCCCTTCCGCATCTCGACCTGCGCATCGGCTACGTGGCCAACCACACGCTCCGTATCGGGCCGCGGCAATTTCCGCTGGCTCGCGTCGCCGCTCCGGGTTCATGGGTGCGCCTCACCGTACGTCGGGAAACACTGGCAAACCGTCTGTGGAGGGTGATCGGTAGCGATGACGGACACGAAACCCCAACCGCCGTCCAATAACCTTCAGGAGCTGGTGGCCCAGTACGATCGGGAGCAAGCCTTTCGACCACTTTCCGGTTGGGTGGCACGCGCCGCCACGTTGTTGGCCGTCGGGTTTTCGGTATACCAAGTGGTGACGGCCATTGTTCCGCCGCCGCCGGCACAGGTTCATCGCGCGCTACATCTGGCCTTCGCGCTGGGACTGATTTTTTTGCTGTTCTCGCCCTCGCGGCGTCGCGCCAACGCCGGCATGTCGGTGATCGACGGGCTCCTGGCCCTTCTGGGTCTAGCCGTCGGGATCTATTGGCTGGCCTTTTTTGATGAACTGGCCCAGCGGGCCGGCAGCTTGACCACGCTGGACTACGCCGTTGGCCTCCTCACCCTTCTGCTGGTTCTGGAAGGGACGCGGCGCGTAGTCGGATGGCCAATTGTCATCATCGCCACGCTGTTTGTGCTGTACGCCCTGTTCGGAAAGGAAATGCCGGGTTTTCTGAGCCACCGCGGCATCAGCCCTGAGCGCCTGATCAACCACCTGGCGTACACCACGGAAGGCATTCTCGGCGTTCCCCTCGGCGCATCGGCAAAGTTTATCTTCCTCTTCGTCCTGTTTGGCGTCTTCCTGGAGCGGACCGGTGTCGGTGCCTATTTCAACGACCTGGCGCTGGTGCTGGCCGGCAAGCGCGTGGGGGGTCCGGCCAAGGTGGCCGTCTTCTCCAGCGCGCTCCAGGGAACAATCAGCGGCAGCTCGGTCGCCAACGTGGTGACGTCGGGGGCCTTCACCATCCCGATGATGAAGCGCCTGGGTTACCGGCCGTCCTTCGCCGGGGCCACGGAAGCAGCCTCGTCCACCGGCGGCCAGATCATGCCGCCCGTAATGGGCGCGGCGGCCTTCCTCATGGCCGAGGCGATCAACGTCCCGTACGCCGAGATCGCCCTGGCCGCGACCATCCCGGCGCTGCTCTATTTCGCCGGCATCTGGATTATGGTCCATTTTGAAGCGCGCAAAACGGGGTTACGCGGACTCCGCGAGGATGAATTGCCCAACCGCCGCGAGGTGCTGAAAAAGCTGTACTTGCTCTTGCCCATCGCCGTCATCATCTATTTCTTGATGAGCGGCACGTCCACGGAACGGGCCGCCCTGTACGGCATCGTGGCGACGATTGCCGTCGGCGCCGTGCGGAAAGAGACACGGATGAACCTGAGGGACATCGTCCTCGCGTTGGCCGAGGGGGCCAGGGCAGCCCTCAGCGTGGTCGCCGCCACGGCAACGGCCGGTATCGTCGTCGGCGTCGTCACGCTCACCGGCCTCGGCCTCAAATTTGCCAACAGCCTGGTGGAGCTGTCCGGCGGCATCCCGATCCTGACCCTCTTCTTCACGATGGTCGCCTCCCTCGTCCTCGGCATGGGCGTGCCGACAACGGCCAACTACATCATCACGTCGACGATGACCGCCCCGGCCATCGTCCAGCTGGGCTATCCGGTGCTGACTGCCCACATGTTTGCCTTCTACTTCGGCATCCTCGCCGACATCACGCCCCCGGTGGCGCTGGCCGCCTTCGCCGCCTCGGCCATCTCCGGGGCCAGCTTCCTGCGTACCGGAATCGACTCGGTGCGTTTGGCCATCGCCGCCTTCCTCGTGCCCTACGTGTTTGTCTTTTCGCCGCAGATGCTGCTGATCAACACGACGCTCCCCGAGGCCCTGTGGGTCGCCATCACGGCCTTTGTAGGGATGATCGGCGTGGGGGCCGGCGTCATCGGGTACTGGCTGCGCCCGCTTCACGTCATCGAGCGCCTCTTGGCCATCGGCGCCGGACTGGCCCTGATCGTCCCGGGCCTGGCGACCGACACCGTGGGCCTGGCCGTGCTTGGCGGGCTGTGGGCCGTGCAAGTTGTCCAGAAACGCCGCCAACAGGTGGCCGCAACGCCCGACCGCCCCGCCTAACGGCCCCATTGCCGCGGCAACATGCCGCGGCGTTTCTTTTTGGCCCGCACCGGGTGCTCACGCCGTGCCCCCGCCGTAGATGCGAAGCACCTCGTCCGTGTACACCCCCGGGGCGCGGTAGACCACCAAAGGCGGCATCACGCGCAGCTCCACGCCGCCATCGCGGATGCCCTCAACCAGCACGAGGTTGGCCGGACGGTCGGCATAGGGGTGAACCAGACGCACGCGCTTGGGCTCCACGCGGTACTGCCGCATGAGCGAAAAGAGCTCCACCAGGCGCGCCGGACGGTGCACGAGGGCCACCCGCCCGCCGGACTTGACCAGCCGGCTGGCCACGCGCACCACGTCCTCCAGCGTGCAGAAGAGCTCATGGCGGGCCGCCGCCAGGTAAGGATTGGGGCTGACGTCGGCCCCGTCGCGGGGCAAGTAGGGCGGGTTGGCCGTTACGACGTCAAAGGTGCCCACCGGTAAGACCTCGGTGCACATCCGCAAATCGCGACACAAGATGGATACGCGGTCGTCAAGGCCGTTCAGCGTCACGCTGCGCCGGGCCATGTCACACAGGCGTTCCTGGATCTCCACGCCGACGATTTCCGCCGCCGTCCGCGTGGACAGCAGCAGCGGAATGATGCCGTTACCTGTACACAGATCCACGACGCGCCCGCGCGGCGGGAGGGTAACGAAACGGGCCAGCAGCACGGCATCCAGGGAAAAGCAAAACACCCCGGGGTGCTGAATGATCGCCAGGCCACCGGCCATCAGATCGTCGACCCGCTCGCCGGGCAACAGCGGAACAGTGCGTTCCACGTCATTCATCGTCTCCTTTGCCGATGAAAAAACAGGCCCCGCTCACGGGCCTGTTGGCGCTTTGTGCAGGAAGGCGAGGCAGAACAAGCAGTCCCCTTCGGTACGCAAGCTGCCGTAGTGCAGGTTACAAATGTGAAAGCCTTCCTGGTACAGGCGGGCCAAGTTGTCATACCCTTCCCCCACCGGAGCCGGCTTTGTGGCGCGGTGCCGTTCCTCGCCGTCCGCCGCCTTGTAGGCACTGAGGAGACGGCGCAGGTGCTGGTTCTCCAGGTGAATCCGCTGGTTTTCCTCCAGCAGCGCGGCCACGTGTTGCTTCACCTTCCCCAGCTCCTGGGCAATCTGGCCGATCTGCGCTTCCAACTGGGCGACGAGTTCCACCAGTTCCCGTTTCTCCACGCACCCTCCACCCCTGCCGCACGCGCTGGCACTCACCCGTCAACGGCGGTCCTCAGCTCGTCGACGGAAAACGCAACGATGCGTCCCGCTTCGTATACATCCACTTGGACCTGCTCGGCCAAAATGTTCAGGCCCACCACGCGTCCCCTGCCGAGCGGCGTCTCGATCTCATCGCCGACGTCCGGCAGCGTGGCGAGAACCTGGGCATAGGTTTCGTGCTCGTACCGCAGGCAACACATGAGACGGCCGCACAAGCCGGATATTTTCGCCGGGTTGAGGGACAGGTTCTGGTCTTTGGCCATCTTGATGGAAACCGGCTCAAAATCGCCAAGGAACGTCGAGCAACAGAGGAGCCGACCGCATGGGCCGATGCCGCCCAACATCTTCGCTTCATCCCGTACGCCGATCTGCCGCAGCTCGATGCGCGTGCGAAAGACGGCGGCCAGGTCCTTGACCAGCTCGCGAAAGTCGACGCGTCCTTCCGCGGTAAAGTAAAAAATCAGCTTGTTGCGGTCAAAAGTGTATTCGGCGTCGACCAGCTTCATCGGCAGCCCGTGCTCGGCGATCTTCTCCTTGCATATCGCGTACGCGCGCTTGGCATCTTCCCGGTTCCGTTCCATCTGGGCGGCGTCCTGTTCATCGGCGATGCGGATCACGTTTTTCAGCGGCAGGACAACGTCTTGCTCGTCCACCTGCCGGCGCCCGACCGCGACCCACCCGTACTCGATCCCCCGCGCCGTCTCCACCAGCACGGGATCACCCGACTGCACGGGCAGCCCGCCGGGATCAAAGTAGTAAATTTTCCCCGCCCGTTTGAAGCGGACGCCTACCACCTCAAGCACATCGAATTCCCTCCAATAAACGAATCGCCAGCTGTTCCACGACAAGCTGGGCGTTCGTGGGAAGCGCAAGCCGCTTCCGCGCCGCAAGCACGGCGTCAAGGGCTTGCAGGACGCCCGCTTGCGACCACTGGGCAGCCTGGCGCTCCAGCTCGTTGCGGCACTCGGCGAACGCCAGACGCTCGCGCCGCCCGAGCTGAACGTGCAACACGTCTCGGTACCACAACAGGAGAAGGTCGCACCAGAGCAGGACCTCCTCACGCTCCGGGTTTCGCGCGAACAGCTTGTCTTGCAGCGTGAGCAGGCTTTGCGCCCCCTGTTGCACGAGGTCCTGCGTCCATTGTATCACTAGGGTTTTTAGGGGTGCAAACCATTCCGACTGGCAGATCTGGCGCGCCGCGTCCAGCCCCGGGGCCAGGTGCGCGGCCAGTCGGGCCTGGCCCGCCGGCACGCCCTCGCGCGTCAATCGTGCGGCCACCCACTCGGCATCCAGCGGCGGAAAGGTGATAAGCTGGCAGCGGGAGCGAATCGTCGGCAACAGGGAATGGGCGTTTTCGGTCAACAGCACCACCACGGTGGGAACCGGCGGCTCTTCCAGAAACTTCAGCAGGCTGTTGGCCGCCTGCGCGGTCAACGTATCCGCCCGCTCCAGCACCACCACCTTCTGTCGGGCTTCCAGTGTCCGGTACGCCGCCTCGCGCTTCAGCTCGCGAATCTGCTCGATACGCAGGCTGGCCCCCTCAGGGGCGATCCAGCGCACGTCCGGGTGATTGCCCTCCTCCACGCGCCGGCAATCGCGACACGCGTCGCACGCCTCGTCACCGCCGCGCGCGCACACCAGTGCCTTGGCCAACTCCCGGGCCATTTTCTTCTTGCCCACTCCGCGCGGACCGGCAAACAGATACGCGTGGGCCACGCGCCCCAGGCGCAGTGCCGCGCGAAGCCGCTCCACAATCGCTTCTTGTTCCGACACGTCGCGCCACGCCATCGTCCCCGCCTCCTGCCCCTATAAACAAAAGTTCACCAACAGGCCGTGGATTTCCCCGATGCGCGCCAGAACCTCCAGGTGCGGCGTTTCCTTCGCGAGCACGGCGCGGGAGAGATCTAGCAGCTTTTCGTCGAGCACGCGAAGCAGCTTGTACACGCGCGGACGGCGCCGACGATCCTGCCCGTGCCGTTCCTCGACAGTGAGTGCACGTTCGACCACCTCACGTACAAACCGCTGGATCAGCGCCTTGTAGGCGAGCAAATCCCGCGCGCTGCGGGTGTGGGCCAACTGACGGCCCTGGCGCTCGATGTCGGCCAAAAGCTGCTCATAGGCCGCTTGCTCCAAGCGCCGGCGCTCGTCGTCGAGCACATCGGCAAAGGAGGAGCCACCCGCCACCACGCGCGCCACCGGCTTGGAAACGACGCCCGGACGCAAGGAACCGAGTTGGTCGATCTTCACGGTTTTGCCCTCCTTCCGCTACCGGAAACACGGGCTCACAGGTGCACGAACCGGTCAACCGGCAAGACGAACACCGTCGCCCCGCCCACCGACACCTCCACCGGATACGGGGCGAAGGATTCCGTGCCCCCGCCCACCTCCGACGGCGGCACCAGCTGGGTACGGCGACGGCACGTCTCTTCGATGATGGCCAACACCGCGTCAACCTGCGCGTCATCCACGCCGATGAGAAAGGTGGTGTTGCCGCTGCGTAAAAAGCCGCCGGTGCTGGCCAGTTTTGTGGCGCGATAGCCCTTGGCCACGAGCGCTTGGGACAGCGCATGGCTATCCTTGTCCTGGACCACAGCCACAACCAGTTTCATCGCCCGCCCCTCCCATTTCCGGTAGCAGCCGCTGACACAGCGCCCAGCAGTCGGCCGCGATTTCCCGGGCAATTTCTTCCTCCGGCCGGCTGGCGTCAATCACGCGGATGCGCTGCGGGTCGTCAGCCGCCAAGCGGAGAAACGCCTCGCGCACCCGTTGGTGATAGGCGAGGGCCTTTTGCTCAATGCGGTCGGCGCCTGGTCCGCCGCGTGCCCGTACCCGGCGCAGGCCCTCGGACGGGTCAATGTCGAGGAGGTACGTGCGGTGCGGGAGAAGACCACCGGTGGCAAAGCGGTTGACCGCGACCACGACGGCCGGATCGATACCTAGGCCGTACGCCTGATACGCCAGCGAGGCGTCGACATACCGGTCGCAGAGAACCACCGCACCCGCCGCCAGCGCCGGCCGAATGCGTTCGGCCACGTGCTGCGCCCGGGACGCCGCATAGAGAAGCATCTCCGCTTCGCGGCACAGCTCGGCGTGCGCCGGGTCGAGCAAAATGGCGCGGACGGCATCACCAATGCGCGTCCCGCCCGGTTCCCGCGTGGTGACCACCGGCCGCTTGAGGCGCGACGTGAGGAAAGAAGCCAACCGGCGCAACTGTGTCGTCTTTCCCGCACCATCCGGTCCTTCAAAGGTGATGAACAGCCCGTTTGCCACGCTGCGTCCCCTTTCTGTCGACCCTGACGCGGTTTCACCGGTTACGCACCGGGCCATACCCGCACCGTCTCCAGCGTGGGGTCCGCCGCGCCCTGGAGATGACCGCCGCCGTCGCGCACGGCGCGGAGATACGCCACCACATCGGCGCTGAACCGCTCTCCGGGCAGCACGGCCGGTACACCCGGCGGGTACGGCACGATCATTTCCGCGCTGACCAAGCCGACCGCCGCCTCAAGGGG